>CAKQBC010000091.1 GCA_934215995.1 uncultured Bacillus sp.
CTTTCGCTAACAGTTCCTACTGCCAAGCCTGTAGTGGACTTTCACCACCAAGTTTTCGCCCATGCAGGGCGCACACACAAAGAAAGCATAAATCACGGATGATTTATGCTTTCTTTTTCTTATGCCATTAATTCACTTGCTGGACACTTGTCGGTTTCCAGCCCTGGCCGTCCACCCACTGAATGTTGACTTTATATTTTGTGCCTGAGCTTTTGCTGCTGATGGTGCCAGTCGCTTTATCCGGAGCCCCCCCGTTGCCGAGGAACCAGACAGTCATGTCACTCTGGTCGATGCCTGCACCATAGGCAAGTGCTTTCTCCATCTCGATCCAATCAACGGAGCCTTTTGTGAAGTTTACAGTATGCTCTCCTGTCTGCTGTGTGCCGACAGGCTCCCAGTTGCCGTCCGCTGCGCTATCGGAATTATTTTCTTCCTCCTCGGCAGTTTCCGTGTCTTCGGCTGTTTCTTCCTCTAGTGAAGCGCCTTCGCCTTCAGCCTGGCCTTCGGTATCACCTTCTGCATTGTCTTCCTCTTCAACAACTGCCTGCTCTTCTTCTACTTTAGGCTCTTCTTTTTCATTTGAATCACCTTCAGCCTGCTGTTCATTGTTTGTTTCCGGTTCTGTTGCAATATTGTCCTCATCATTGCCAAGGAAGATGGAGGATGCAACCAGTACAATTGCAATAATAACCACTCCGAGGATGATGTTATAGATTAAGTTCGCTTTCTTCTTGCTTTTGTTTTTTGAGGTACGCGTACCCAATTTATTATTCGCCATTTTTTCCACCCCTGCTAATCTCTTTTTTTAGATAGATGAACATGTAGGTTAGATTATAACATTTTTCTCCCCCGTTTATCCATAATTAGTCCGGCCTATCCATTGCAGCCATTTTCCCGACAAAATCCCTTACAAGGGAGACAGCACTGGCTCCTTGTTCATCCGTTTGCAGATTTACCGCCACGATCGCATATTCAGGTTTTTCTGCAGGGAAGTAGCCGGCGAACCATTTGTTCATTAATTTCTGGCTTTTGTCTGTTTGCGCCGTCCCTGTCTTGCCGGCTATGGAAACTGGCAGGCCGTTCAGCGACCTCGCCGTACCATGCTCGCTTGCAACGACACCGAGGAGCAGTTCCTGAAGCTGTTTGGCCGTCCCTGGCGATATGCTTTCTCCTTCAGCATGCTGGTCCTTGAAGGAGGCGGCAGTCGTTCCATTCGCATATTCCACATCATTTACAGCCTTTACAGACATGCGCTCTCCGTTCCTGGCAATAGTAGCCATCATATTGGCTACGGCAAGCGGCGTTGCCTGCACATCCTGCTGACCGATCGCTGTCTGCGCAACAAGCTTCTCATCGCTCTTGTATTCATCCTTCAGCCAAATGCGCCCTTGTTCCTCGCCGTGCAATTGTATGAATTCCGAATGATAGACATTTCCCTTCCAGCCGGATTCCCCTGTCAGCTGAAGCATTTCAGCATACCGTTCAAGCGCATCCGGATCTTTTTTGGAAAGGCTATTGGCAAGCTCCCCGAACGTTCTGTTGCAGCTTCTCGCAAAGCTTTCCTTAAGATTCAGGGTGCCATTCGCTTTCTCCATATCCGTCTCAACCGTCCCGTCCAATTTCAGGCTGCAATTGAACATGGACTGGCCATTGACCAGCTGTTCCTCAATCGCTGCCGCGGCAACTACCGTTTTAAAAACAGATCCCAGGGTCGATTGGGTAAACATCATGTTCTTACTGCCGATCCCGGCATTAGGGTCTTTTTTATCCACATTCGGCCTGGATGCCACGACCCTCAGTTCACTGTCATCTATATCAAGAAGCAGCAAGCCGCCGGCCTTGATGCCGGATTGGTCCAAGATTTTCTCTGCCGCCTCCTGAAGCTCCAGATCGATGGTCGTATTGACTTTGGCAGGGTATAACGGATTTCCGGGTGTAACATATTTGACGTTCATTCCAAACAGCGGGCCCCCGATGGCATCGACATGGTATGCCAGCTTCGATTCCCCTATACTGAGCAAGAAATCATCAAATGTCTTCTGCAGCCCTTTATCCCCCACTTTCAGATTGGAGGAAAAATGGCCTCTACCCCTTAATTCATCCAGCTGATCCGGTGTCGCGCTCGTAAGGCTTCCGATCAGCTGCTCGGCAACCCTGTCTTTTTCCGGAAAAGTCCTTCTTGCCGCAAATACGCCGGGAATTTGAAGGTTATTGATTTTAGCAGTATGCTCATCGGTCAAGATAGCAGGCTCTCCATTAACCAGCAGCGTGAAAGGTTCTTTTGCCGCTTCTATCTCTCTCTTCAAGACATCAGGGGATACACCTATAATCGACGCCACTTCTTCTATCGGCCATTCCATTTTTGCAAGGAAAGGAAATAGCAGCAGTGTCTGCAGCTCGACGTGGTTGATTAAGCGCCCGTTTCTGTCATAGAACTTACCCCGCCCATCATCAAGCACCAGGCTTTGCATACGCTGGTTCACACTGTATTCAACCAAATTTATATTATGTTTTGAAAAGGAATCTGTATTGACAAGCTGGATTTGCACTAGCCTGGCCGCTATTATGCCAAACAGCGACAGCATCAGGATCGCCATCCAGATGATCCGTTTCTTTGTAATCATAGAAAAACACCTCGTCACTAGTGTCGACAGAGGTGTTTTATTTAAAACCTTTATATATAGACTTATTTAATGGATGTGATACGGACGTTCATTTCGCCGCCAGGTGTTTGTACTGTCACTTCATCGCCGATTCTTTTTCCGATCAGGCTGCGCGCAATCGGTGAATCATTGGAGATTTTTCCTTCGAACGGATCAGCTTCTGCGCTGCCGACGATTGAATATGTTTCTTCATCGCCATTCGGAAGCTCGATGAACGTAACAGATTTTCCAAGGGATACAACATCTGCATCAAGCGCGCTATCTTCAATGATCTTAGCGTTGCGGATCATGTTTTCAATTGTTGTGATGCGTCCTTCAACAAAGGCTTGTTCCTCTTTTGCGGAGTCGTACTCAGAGTTCTCTGATAAATCTCCGAAGCTTCGTGCGATCTTAATGCGTTCTACAACTTCTTTACGCTTTACCGACTTCAGTTGCTCCAGTTCATTTTCTAACTTTTGTTTTCCTTCTTTTGTCATTGGGAAGACTTTTTCGTTTGCCAAGATCTTTCACTCCTTCTGGGTATTCTATGGGCAGACCGCCCATTGATTGTAAAATTATGTAAAAAATACATAATTGCGCGACCTTAATAAAGGACGCGCACTTTTTCAATTACTCTTTATTTATATATAGATATATATGTCATGTTATTACAAAATTGTGTTTTGTTCAAGGATTGTTTTAATTTTCGTTACCATTAAATCGATAGCGACATAGTTCTGGCCGCCTTCCGGTATAATGATATCCGCATAACGTTTGGTCGGTTCAATGAACTGATTGTGCATCGGGCGCACCACTGACACATACTGGTCAATTACCGACTCGATTGTACGGCCTCTTTCCTTGATGTCCCGCAGCATACGGCGGATGATGCGAATATCAGCATCTGTATCTACAAACAGCTTCATGTCCATCAGGTTGCGGAGCCTTTCATCCTCCAGGATCAGAATTCCCTCCAGGATGATTACTTCCTTCGGCTCTACATGTATGACTTCTTCAGAACGAGTATGCAAGGCATAGTCATATACCGGCTTCTCGATTGCTTCGTAGTTCAACAATTTATTGATGTGCTCGATCAGCAAGTCATTATCGAAAGCAAGCGGATGGTCATAGTTCGTCTGCAATCTTTGCTCGAACTCCAAATGACTTTGATCCTTATAATAATAATCCTGTTCCAGCATCAGGATGGAATGTCCTGTAAAGCTTTCTACTATGGCTCTGGTCACGCTTGTTTTGCCTGAACCGGAGCCCCCTGCAACACCAATGACGATGGGCTTTTGTTTCATGGGGTCAAATCTCCTTTCGCATCATGTTGAACGGATGCACAAGCTTGTCCATCTTGAACTTCACTATCTGAAGCGGATGGCGCGCAGCGTCCAACTCATTTCCTTTTTCATCCCAGATCTTTTCGATTACGTGTGTGAAATTGTCGATATCCGGACCGAAAAATTCTACCTCATCGCCTGGTTTAAAATAGTTCCTTTGTTGTAATGTTACCATCTGTGTTTCTTTGTCATAATCCAAAACCATACCAACAAAGTCAAATGTTGTCTTTTTGCTATGGTTCCCAAACATCTGCTCCTTATACCCCGGTATTCCTTCAAAGAATGCAGGAGCAGTATCCCTGTTTGCACACTTATCAAGCTCCTTGAGCCATTCCGGGTCAATCACAAAGTTCTCCGGATCTGCGCAATAAGCATCAATTACTTTACGGTATACGCTGACTACTGTTGCCACGTAGTGAATGGATTTCATCCTTCCTTCCACTTTCAGGCTGTCGATGCCAAGCTCGATCATTTGAGGAATCGACTCGACCAGCTTCAAGTCTTTCGGGCTCATCGCAAAAGGTGCATCCTCCTCAGAGAAAAGAGGCTTTTCACCATTCTCCGTGTTCTCGAACAGACCATAATCCCAGCGGCATGACTGGCAGCATCCTCCACGGTTGGAATCGCGTGCCGTCATATGGTTTGAAAGCGTACATCTTCCGGAATAGGCGATGCACATTGCCCCGTGGATGAAAGTTTCGATTTCGATATCGACTTTTTCTTTCATTTCACGGATATCTTCGGCGCTCGCTTCCCTGGCCAGCACGACACGATGCATGCCTGCTTCTTTCCAGAATTCGACTGCTTTCCAGTTTGACAATGATTGCTGCGTACTAAGATGCACTTCGACATTCGGTGCAACACGGCGGCATGTCTCGATGATCAGCGGGTCGGCGACAATGATCCCGCTGACGCCGGCTTCCTGCAGTCCCCTTAAGTAGTCATCAAGGCCGTCGATATTCTCATTATGGGCATAAATATTCGTTGTCACATATATTTTCGCTCCATATTTTTTAGCGAATTCAACGCCTTCTTTCATTTCCTCAAAGGTGAAATTGCCGGCATTGGATCTAAGTCCATATTCCTGCCCGCCGATATAGACAGCATCCGCACCATAATGGACAGCAATTTTCAGTTTCTCAAGGTTCCCTGCCGGAGCAAGCAACTCAGGTTTCTTCACAATCACTCTTTTACCATCTATCACTTGTGAAATTTTATCAGTAATAGCTTTCAAGGCTATTCCTCCATTTCAATTATCAATTCTCGTACCGGCATTCGGATTAATAGACCGTTTCTTTGAAGAAGAATCCTGTATCCAGGCTGCGGTTTTCAGGCTGGAGCTGTTCGGCTTCCTCCAAAAGGCTGTCTTTAATATCCTCATATTCATCCGGATCTTTCACATACGCGTCAATTGCCTGGCGGTATAGCTTCGTGACCCCCACCAGGTATTCACGGTCTTTCAATATGCCGTCAATCTTGAAGCTGGCTACCCCAGCTTCAATCATATCCTGCAATTCATCTATAATGCACATATCGTTAGGGCTCATGATATGCGTTCCATTGAAGTCTTCGAAGATCGGGTATTTGTTGCCGCGTTCCGGATCATGCAGGAACATGTTTTTGTTTGCCTGCCTGTTCTCGATGGCCATCGCTTTTCCTTGGTACTCGAAATAGTTGCCGATCAGTGTTCTCTTTGACTGGAACATGCAGGACATCCCGTGCACCTGCACCTCAATTTCCACTTTTGCATTCTCGGCGATTTCGACCACGGCATCCATGTTGATTTCCCTGGCCAATACAGCGCGCTTAGCTCCTTTTTCTCCCCAATAATTGCATGTGAACCAATTTGTTCCGGTCGTTTCTGTGCTCCAATGCAACTTCATATCGGGAGCTTCTTCCCTTACAGTCATCAGGACTGCAGGGTCCCCAAAGATGATGGCATCCGCACCGGCTTCGTTCAGGAAGCGGACATAGTCAGCCAATTCGCCCACCAATTCATTATGGAAAAGAGCATTCATGGCTACATACACTTTCTTCCCGTGCTGATGCGCAATCTGGATTGCAGATTCAACATCGCTTCTTGAGAATTCGCCGGCAAGGCGCAGCCCGTAGCGCTGTTCGCCGATGACAAATGCATCTGCACCTGCTTCTATTAGAGGCAGTATATCTGATACCGATGTGGGTGTAACCAATAGTTCAGGAGTTTTCATTTTCTTCACCTCATTGTTTTTGCTTCTTCTTGGATATGGCCATGCCATCGCCGATCGGCAATATGGCCGTATCGTAATCAGGGTGGTCCATCAGCCATTGATTATAATGCCTGATCTTTTTGACGAGTGCTCTTGTCCTGCGGTTATCGATCGTATCCATAGGTGCGACAACCATTTCTTTGTACAGCACATTATCCGAGATAATGATTCCGTCCGGCGACAAGAAAGGCTCGTACAAGCCGAAAAACCGTTCATATTGACCTTTAGCGGCATCGATGAAGATGGCATCAAACGGGCCATGCTTACCGGCCTCTTCAGCCAGTTCCAAAGCATCCCCTTCAAGCAGGGTGATGGCAGCCTCTTTACCTGCAGAGCCGATGAAGGCACGGGCATCCTGGATCCTCTGTCGATTCCGTTCAATGGTGACAATTTTCGCATCCGGCAGCGCATCAGACATTCTGATTGAGGAATAGCCGATTGCGCATCCGATTTCCAGGATAGACCCGGGTTTGTGGATCCTGAGTATTTGAAGGAGAGCCTCCATACCGATCCTGTCCATGATCGGCACATGGTGTTCCTTCGCGTATTCCTCCATACGGCTGCATAGCTCATTTCGAGCAGGTATTAAGTCGACAAGATACTCTTGCAATGAATGGTTCACTTTTTTACATCTCCTTGCCCGCAAAAAATACATCGTAAACAATTTAAGATAAATGGAATCTGCCCTTCCGTCCGGACCAAAAAATGACGGGCCTTTCGAACCAGGCAGGTTTACCTCATACATGTATAAATATCTTATATTTCAAGAAAAAACTCGGCATCAGCCGAGAATTTTATTTATAAAAGTAAATTGTACCAGCATATAGGGTTACCAGCTGTCGTTCTGTTAAACGCTGATACGGTTTGTTAAACAAACTTTAACCATTGTAACATAACCATATACCTAAAGTGAAATAATCTTTTCAAAAACATAGTTGCCGCGTTCATGCCTTTCTGAAAGCTTTTGCTGCAGCCTTACATAAAAAGATTAATTATCATTTTGGCTCGTGATATGCTCCTCTTTCAATTTATTGTGCTCATCCAATGTTTTGGAATAAAACACCTCTCCCTCGCGATTCGCAAGAAAGTACAGATAGTCTGTTTCTTCAGGTTCAAGAGTAGCCTGAATGGATGTTTCCCCTGCATTGGCGATCGGCCCTGGCGTTAGCCCTCTGTTTTGGTATGTGTTGTAAGGGTCGTCCACCTTCAGATCTTCATACAGTGTTCTCTCTTTATGTTCCCCAAGTGCATACAGGACAGTCGGATCTGTCTGCAGCGGCATATCAATTTCCATCCGGTTATAAAAGACAGAAGCAATTTTGCCGCGATCCGTTTTAGCGGTCGCTTCTTCTTCAACAAGCGAGGAGATCGTCAACAATTGATGCACCGTCATTTCTTTTGCCTGCATTTGATCCTGGTATTTCATCACGACTTCACTCGTCTTGGCGATCATCTGGCTGACGATCACTTCCACCGCCGGGTCTTCATCAAAGAACTCGTACGTTGCAGGATACAGATATCCTTCCAGCGGATATTTAATGTTTTCAGCAAAGATTTCATCCGTCAGCAATTCCGGAAACTTCACCTGCATTTCCTTCGCAAACTCCGTGCTGCTTATTTGCTCAAACACTTCATCTGCATTCTTGCCTGTTTTGTCGGCGATAATACCGGCAATCTCCTTCAATTGCTTCCCTTCCGGAATTGTCATTTTGATTTCAGCTTCCTGAATAAGTTTTCCGGATTGGATTGTATCAATGATTTCATCGAATGTCATCGATTGGGACAATTCGTACTTGCCGGCCTGGAAGTTCGATTCATTCTTGAATTTGACATAATATTTAAATATCCGTGCATTTTTGATGATTTTATTCTCTTCTAATGTATTCGCTATGGATGTAGGGGAGGAACCGATCGGAATCTCTACAGTCCGCACCTCTTCATTATCCGGGTCGTATGGTTTCAAGGCTGAACTGATATAAATGAACGTGCCGATTCCGACAATAATGATTGCCGCCAAAAGGCTGACTGCTGTGATCATTACTATTTTTCGTACCGCAGTGGCTTCTCCCTGTCTCTCTTTTAGGTTTTGGAGCATGATCTCCTTTTTTGATTGCTTATCCGTCATTCAGT
>CAKQBC010000092.1 GCA_934215995.1 uncultured Bacillus sp.
TCCTTTTCGCAAGATTAATGGGACTGCAGATTAAGGACTAACCGTATTAAAAAACCGCCCTGTAAAAGGGCGGTTTGTCCTTAATGCGTTATATGGACAGTCGGCTCATTGCTGCCGGCTTCCTTCACAACCAGTGCTTCAAGTCCATCCACTGAAGTCACTGACACTTCAATGGCGATATATTCAGGGAAGTGGTCAAGGATTTTCCCGTAAACATACTGGGTGAATCCGACCGCTTCCGATTTGCCGTAGAATTGGATCGGAATCTCCATTTTCATTTCCTGCAGCTGGTCATCCCTGTAATATCCGCGGCCTACGACCCCGCTGTAATTAGGGAAATATGCTTCTATGTCCTGCTTGAAGTTCAGGAATGACTTGTAGTCATCCAAGTATTTCTTTTGTGTATCCTCGCTTGGGAACAAATAATACTTCTCGTTAATATCTTTCCAATCCGAAATCTTATTCTTTCCTTCCCCCACATGCGCAGAGGCGATGAAATTGCCCGGCACTACCGAAGATTTCTCGGCTTGTTCATACAGCGCAATCGTAATCGGCACCTGATTTAGGTCTTCCATGTTGCGAAGCCTTGTCAAAACCTCCTGGGCGATTGCCTTCCCTTCGCTGATCATCTCTTTACGGGGGATTTTATACTCATAGGATGCCATTCCGTCATCACTTTGGTAGTAATGGACCGGATTCAGCGCAAGCCCGATCACTACGCCACCGAGGCCGACCTTATTATCACCGGTTTGGACCATATAATTATGCTCCAGAATATGCGAGAGATAGATGGGGTTTTCCTCATTGCGTTTTTGCACGTCCCCTGTACCCGGGTCTAATGGATTCAGCCCTATGTTATCGGACTCCTTCAATTTATCATTATTCTTCATGATTTCCTTATATTGTTCCTTCGTGAACTTTCGGTTCAGCCATTTCCGCACGGTCGTAGTGCTTAAATGCTGGCCTTCCTTAAAGTAAAAATCATCAGTATTGAAATCGTCCTGGGCGATCCGCATCAGGCCGAGCTCCATCTCATCGACATCGTACCTTGTATTGAGCCTGGATATCGTCAGGCCGCGCGCGCTGCTGCCTTCAAACGGCAGGACCGTCCTATAGTATTCATCGGAAATTTTATATTTCGGTATAACCGCTTTTTCTTCCTCTTCCTTCGTTTGTTGCACCCCTTCGTCGTCCCTGGAAAGATCCGGGGCACATCCCGATAAGAGCAGCAATAAAGCCAACCCGATTAACGAGATTCTCTTCATGGTTTACACCTCTTATTTGTTTAGTTCGGCCACCAGCTTCTCCTCATCCCATACTTCTATGCCAAGCTGTTCTGCCTTGGCAAGCTTAGAACCGGCATCTTCCCCTGCGATAACCAAGTCCGTCTTTTTGCTGACGCTTCCAGCCACTTTGGCCCCGAGCGCTTCCAGCTTTTCTTTTGCTTCATTTCTCGTAAGCACCTCAAGCTTACCAGTAAGCACCACTGTTTTACCAGCGAAGAATGAATCGCTCTCTTCCGGATTAAGCGGTTTCGGTCCCTTATATTCCAGATTGACGCCAAATGATTTCAGCTCGTTGATCAGTTCCTGCACTTCCGGCTGTTCAAAGAATGTGACGACGGAATCGGCCATTTTATCTCCGATTTCATTAATGTTCACCAGCTGGTCATACGTCGCAGCTGCCAAAGCATCCATCGTCCCGAATTCCTGCGCCAGTGTTTTCGCCGCTTTGGCGCCGACGTGGCGGATGCCAAGCCCGAACAGTAAACGCTCAAGCGAATTGCCTTTAGACACCTCAATGGCGTTAAGCAGGTTATTGACCGATTTTTCGCCCATCCGTTCCATCTGAAGCAGCTGTTCTTTTGTGAGCCTGTACAAGTCGGCAACATCAACAATCAGCTCTTTTAGAAACAGCTGGGTGATCACTTTTTCTCCCAAGCCGTCGATATTCATCGCGTTGCGGGATGCAAAATGAATCAGCCCTTCCCTGATCTGTGCCGGGCACTTAGGATTGATGCAGCGCAGCGCCACTTCACCCTCCAGCCTCACAAGCTCGCTTTCGCATTCAGGACAGTGGGTCGGCATTTGGAAATCCTGCTGTTCACCGGTCCTTCGGTCAAGAATGACATTCACTACTTCCGGAATGATGTCTCCTGCTTTTCTGATGACAACATAATCCCCCAGCTTAATATCCTTTTCACGGATCAGGTCTTCGTTATGAAGCGATGCCCTGCTGACTGTTGTTCCCGCGACACGTACAGGCTCGAGCACTGCGGTAGGTGTGATGACGCCGGTACGGCCAACTGTCAGTTCTATATGCAATAGCCTTGTGACAACTTCCTCTGCCGGGAATTTATAAGCAATCGCCCAGCGCGGGCTCTTTGCAGTTGTCCCAAGCTGTCCCTGCTGGCGAAGGGAATTGACCTTGATGACAATCCCGTCGATATCATACGCTAAGTCAGGCCGTTTTTCGGTCCATTGCCGGATGTATTCCAGGACCTCTTCAACGTTCGCGCATGTTTTCCGTTCTTTATTCGTCTTGAACCCAAGCTCATCCAGCAGGTCCAGCCCTTCATTATGGTTGACGACGCCTGTTTCACCCGGATCCCCGATTGCGTATAAGAATATGTCCAGATTTCTGGAGGCAGCGATCCTCGGGTCAAGCTGGCGCAAAGATCCTGCCGCCGCATTCCGGGGATTCGCAAACGGTTCCTCTTCTCTTTCCGCACGCGCCTTATTCAATTTTTCGAAGGAACGCTTCGGCATGAACGCCTCTCCTCTTACTTCGATCGTCAAAGGCTGATTGATGCGGAGCGGTATGCTCTTGATTGTTTTCAGATTGGCTGTGATGTCCTCGCCTGTCGTTCCGTCGCCCCGTGTTGCCCCGCGCACGAACAAGCCGTCTTCATATGTAAGGGAGACGGCAAGGCCGTCTATTTTCAGCTCACATACATAGGAATAATCGTCGCCGATCGCCTGGCGAACCCTGCGGTCGAAATCCCTTACTTCATCTTCATTGAACGCATTGCCGAGACTGAGCATCGGCGCTTTATGCTCGACCTTGGTAAAGGCATCAAGTACAGCTCCGCCGACGCGTTCTGTAGGCGAATCCGGTGTTTTCAATTCAGGGAATTTCTCTTCAAGCTCAATCAATTCCCTTAACTTCTGGTCATACTCTGCATCGGGCACAGATGGATTGTCCAGCACATAATATTCATAGTTATATTGATTCAGCAGGGTCTGTAGCTCAGCTACTCTCTTTTCAGCACTCGTAATATCCATCGTATTGGTCCTTCCTCTTTATACTTTTTCAATCGGTGCAAAAGCTGCCAGCAGCCGTTTAATGCCTATCGGGCTCGGGAAGGCGATATCAAGCTCTTTCGCATCCCCTTCGCCTTTTACGCTAACAACAGTGCCGGTTCCCCATTTTTTATGCGCCACTTTATCTCCAATCCCAAGTTCGAAGTCGCTCCCGCCTGTATTGACTGGCGCTTTAACCGGCTTTGCGGAGACGGCTGCACGCCTGGAGGAGATTCCTCCCCCTCCCCGGTTATCCGATAATGCCCTTTTCATTCGTTCTTCGGCACGGATGTCGACCAATAGCTCGCTCGGTATCTCGCCGATAAAACGGGAAACCGGATTGCGGCTGAAGCGCCCGAATAATGTCCTCGACTGCGCATTCGTCAGATAGAGCTCTTTTTCGGCACGCGTGATGCCCACATAAGCCAGTCTCCGTTCCTCTTCCATTTCCACCTCTTCGAACAAGGAACGGCTGTGCGGGAAGATGCCTTCCTCCATCCCGAGAAGGAATACAACCGGGAATTCCAGCCCTTTTGCCGAGTGAAGCGTCATCAGCGTAATATTTTCGTTTGAAGTCTCCTCCTTATCCATTTGGTCGATGTCTGCGACAAGGGCCAAATCGGTAAGGAATGCAATCAGGGTCTTATCCTCGCTCGTATTCTCGAAGTTCTGCGTTACAGACAGGAACTCGTCCACGTTTTCAAGCCTGCTTTGGGATTCGATTGTTTTTTCCGCTTTCAGCATCTCTTTGTAGCCTGATTTATCCAGGATTTCCTCGACCAGCTCGGTTACCGACAAGTATTCCTGCATATTCGTATATCCTTTGATCAGTTCGGCGAATTCCCGGACTGCCTTCGTCACTTTCGGGCTCAATCCGATCAGGTCGATATTTTCGATCGCATCGAACATAGACGTATCCTGCATTGCGGCAAAGTCTGCAATCCTATCAAGTGACGTGGCTCCCACACCACGTTTCGGTACGTTAATGATGCGGCGAAGGCTGATATCGTCATGCGGATTGGCAACAAGGCGCAAGTATGCAAGGATATCCTTGATTTCTTTTCTGTCATAGAACTTTACGCCGCCCACAATCGTGTACGATAGGTTCGATTTAAGCAAATATTCCTCCATCACACGCGACTGTGCGTTTGTGCGGTACAGGATGGCGATATCTTTCGAGGTTTTGCCGGAATCCCTTGTCAGCTCAAGGATTTTCCCTACGACAAAAGCCGCCTCCTCCTGTTCGTTGTCCGCATTGTAATATTTGATTTTTTCCCCTTCCAGGTTTTCCGTCCACAAGTTTTTCGGCTTGCGGTTGCTGTTGTTTGCTATCACTTCATTGGCAGCCTGCAGGATCCGTTTCGTGGACCTGTAGTTTTGTTCAAGGAAAATGACATTTGCATCCGGGTAATCTTTTTCGAAGGAAAGGATATTGGCAATGTCCGCCCCGCGCCAGCGATAGATGGACTGGTCGGAATCCCCTACAACACATAAGTTCTTGAAACGGGCAGCCAATAGTTTGACAAGCATATACTGGGCCCTGTTCGTATCCTGGTACTCATCCACATGGATGTATTGGAACTTTCTTTGATAATAACTTAATACCTCTGGTACCCTCTCGAACAGCAGGATCGTCTTCATGATCAGGTCGTCGAAATCAAGCGCCTGGTTTTTGCGGAGCCTTCTTTCGTACTCCTTGTAGACATCGCTGACAATCCTTGTGAAATAGTCGGCAGCCGTCTTCTCGTATTCGCTGCTGTCGACCAGCTCGTTCTTGGCTGAACTGATTGCAGCAAGCAGGGACCGGGCATCGTATTTTTTGGAATCTATATTCAGGTCCTTCAATATCTGTTTAATGACCGACTGCTGGTCTGTCGAATCCAGGATGGTGAAGTTGCGGCTGTATCCGATTCTGTCGATATCGCGCCTTAAGATCCGCACACACATAGAGTGGAAAGTCGAAATCCAAATATCTTCCGCATCCGGTCCTAGCAGATTCCCTATTCTGTCTTTCATCTCGCGCGCAGCTTTATTCGTGAACGTGATGGCCAAAATGCTCCACGGCGCCACACCTTTTTCCACCATCAAATAGGCGATGCGGTGAGTGAGCACACGCGTTTTCCCGCTTCCCGCACCGGCCATGATCAATAGCGGCCCGTCAGTCGTACGGACAGCTTTCTTTTGTTCCGGGTTCAAGCCCTTCACAAGCTTTTCAGTTACATTTTCCATTTTTCACACCACCAAAAAAGAACATTTGTTCTGTATATTATACTGATAAATGACCCATTAGCCCAGAATTATTTAAAGGGAAGGCAGGACCGCCTATTAAGGAGGAGCCTGCTACTCTTCTCTATTCTTCACCGCACCAACGGTTTTTAATGCCTCTTCCGGGTTATCATAAACGGCATTTCCGACGATGATTACGTCAGCCAACGCACCCATTTCCGCAGCCTGTTCGGCAGTTTGGATGCCTCCCCCATAGAAGAGCTTCGCTGTATTGAGTGCCTGTTTCACTTCACCCACGATTGCGGGATCTCCATATGTGCCGCTGTATTCCAGATAGAAAATCGGCATTGAAAACATGCCTTCTGCCATTTGTGCATAAGCAACGATATCATCAGCATCCAGGCCCGTGTCTGCTTCGGTTGCTTTTGCCGCCTTGCAGTCAGGGTTCAGGATGCAATATCCCTCGACATGGATTTCATCCCAATCAATCATATGCCCGAATTCCTTAATCGCCTGCTGATGAAGCTTGACGATCCATTTAGGATCACGGCTGTTCAGTACGGATGGAATAAAGTACAGATCGAAACCGGGTGTAACCGTTTCGATCGAAGATACTTCCAGCGCACAGGGAACACTGTAACGGCGTACACGTGCCATCAGATCAAGGACCCCTTCAAGAGTCACTCCATCGGTACCTCCTATGATGATTGCGTCCGTACCTGATTCACATAGCTTTTCGAGCACGGAATCATCAATTTCTTTATTAGGATCGAGTTTGAATGCATGTCTCCACTCGTTAAAATCATACATATAATAAGCCTCCCTGCATTTCTTCCATTCCCCATTATAGCATTAAGAATTGGAAGGAAAAACAGAAGCGCAAATATAAAGTGAAACATAGCTTTCTGCCGCTTTTGTTCCTTTCCCTTTTTGTTGGCATCATAATGCGCGTTATACCGGGCGGTCTGTCCGGGCAAAAATAAAAATGCGACAGGAGTTATCCGCCGCATTTTATTCTTCTTCCTTAATTCTGTCCAGAGCCATCGTATATGCATCATTTCCATAGTTCAAACAGCGTTTGACACGTGAGATGGTAGCCGTACTTGCGCCAGTCTCCGTCTCAATCTTATGGTATGTTTTCCCTTCCTGAAGCATCCTTGCCACTTCAAGGCGCTGGGCAAGAGACTGAATTTCGTTAATGGTGCATAGATCATCAAAAAAGCGATAACATTCATCCAAATCCTTCAATGACAGGACGGCACGGAACAGCTGGTCCAATTCTCTTCCTTTTAACTTGTCGATTTGCATAGTTTAACTCCTTTATCATGCGTGTTCAGCAAACGGCATTATCATGTTGCCTATGGGCACGGGAGCCGCCAGCATCCTTTACTTAATAGACTACCATTATTTATGGTTTCTGCATAGCTTTACTGTATCACCATACAAAAGGACATGAGCATCATGTGCAGCAATCAGGGCCAGTGTTCCGTATTCATCCAGATCAGAAATCGATCGCAGACCCCAGTCCTGGATTGTCGGGAACAATATTGACCCACGTTTTGCCCGGAACGAACTTCACCGGTTCTCCATCTTTCTCAAAACTGAGGACATTATCAATATTTTGCCACTGGATTTCAACGAGTTTTCCCTTTTGCAGCAAGTAAGCCTCACCGTTGCCCGTCAAATCGATGCTTCTGCGCCCTTCTTGGTCGATGACCGCATGAGGCGCTTCCATAACGATGACATTATCAAGCAAGACCTCTCTATCCGTCTCTGCATCGATTGTTTGCTCCCCATCAACGGAACGGATATACTTACCTTCGTCCAAATCGTATTCATAGGTGGCGTCAAAGCTGCTTGAACCATACTTAACAGTTGCTTTTGCAACCTCTTCGCCAGCAATTGAGCGGGCCTCTTCTTCTGAAAGGAACGGCAGGCTATCCGGAGCCCCTGTCACTTCAAAGCCATTCTCCTCGGCACCCTCCATAATATTCTCATATGTTATATACGAATTATGGGGCGCTTTCCTGGATTTATCGCGTTCAAATAACGTTCCGTCATATGCCAGTCCATTAAGTGAATCCACAACCCCTTCTTTAAGCATTTCTTTCGCTTCCGGGCTGTATCCGTGGCATACATAAATGCTGTCCAGGCCTTCCGCTAAACGAATATAGTAATCACGGGCGCTTCTGATCGGTCCGATCCGATCCGGCTTTTCACTTTGGTAGATGGCAAGAAACCTTGTCACATCCCCTTCAGCAAGCAGCTCATAAACAATATCCGCCTGGCTGATCCCGCTTTGCGGCCGGGCCTTCGGATGATTGTTGACCATGGCTGCAACCGCCCTTTGATCTGTTTCATCATTTGTAGCTATCCCTGTCAATGGATAGCTGTATTTCAGCTCTTCACTTGCATCTACTTTGTTTTCTTTCGGTACTTCCGCCAACCCGATTTCTTCCTGTTCTTCTTTCCCGCAGCCGGCAACAAGCAATGCTGCAGACACGCATAGAGGTAAAAAAGGCTTGAATCTCATGTCCATTCTCCATTTCCCATAATGAATTTATCTTTTTCCTTATTTTACCTCATTATGGTAGGGAAGAGTATAGTCTTATTCATGACATCATACATTCCTGTCGGTGTGATCCGGATATAAGGCAGATGCGTGGACGAGAAGAACAGCAGGCTGTAAACAGGATCCGTAAACCGGTATCCCCGGTCCTTCAATAGCCGTTTCATTTCTTTTTCCTCTTCCATAAGCGGCTCCAAAGGCTTCTCTGACATGATGCCATTGAGGCTTAGCGGCATTCGGAACAGAATTTCAC
>CAKQBC010000093.1 GCA_934215995.1 uncultured Bacillus sp.
CCTCCAGCAAGTAACATTGCCACACATTTTTTCTTACGATACATAGTATTGCCCCCTCTTTCTATCTATTTAAATGGTAATCTTCTTTTCATTATTCACCTGTTGGAAAACAAGTGTCGCAAGCGGCGGTACTGTTACTGAAATAAATTGGTCGTACCCATGCATATGCCCGTCTTCCGATTTGGCAAGCTTTCTGTTCCGGAATCCTGATCCACCGTACTTCTTAAGGTCGGTCGTGAAAATTTCCTTATAGGAGCCTTTATGCGGAACACCCAGGTAATAGTCCTCCCACTCCGCTTTCGAGAAATTCACAATGACAATCAGTTCATTGCCGTCACGGTCTAGCCTTCTGAAGGAGATTACATTTCTTGTATGGTCATTATGGCAAATCCATTGGAACCCTTCCCAGTTACAGTCAAGCTCCCACAATGGTTTGTGGGCCAAATAAAAATGATTGGCTTCTTTGAACAAGGTCTGAAGCTTTTTATGCGAGTCATATTTAAGCAGGAACCACTCAATCTGTTTATTATAGTTCCATTCCGTAAACTGGCCGATTTCCGAACCCATGAACATCAATTTTTTGCCTGGATGGCAAAGCATATACATAAGGAAGCTTCTGGCCCCTGCAAACTTTTCCTCATAATCTCCCGGCATCTTATCGAGAAGAGACTTTTTTCCATGAACGACTTCGTCATGTGAAATCGGGAGAATGAAGTTTTCATCACAGGCGTACATGATCGGAAAAGTCAGTTTGTCGTGGTTATGCTGCCTGCCAATCGGGTCGATTGAAATGTATGACAATACATCATTCATCCAGCCCATGTTCCATTTGAAATTGAATCCGAGTCCATTGTGGGCAGGGGGCAATGTTACACCCGGCCATGCGGTTGATTCTTCAGCGATCATCAGGTTTTCCGGATATTCCGAAAGAACCACATGATTTAACGTGCGAAGGAAGTCTACCGCTTCGAGATTCTTGTTTTCCCCATGCTCATTGGCGCGCCACTCCCCATGGTTCCTTCCATAATCCAAATAAACCATCGAGGAAACAGCATCGACGCGTATCCCGTCAATATGATATTTTTTCATCCAGAAAAGCGCATTCGAGATCAGGAATGACCGGACTTCATTTTTGCCGAAATCAAAAACCCTCGTTCCCCATTCTTTATGCTCCTGTTTCAAGATGTCTTCATATTCGTATAATGGCTGGCCATCAAACTCATATAGTCCGTGGGCATCTTTCGGAAAATGGGCTGGTACCCAGTCCATAATCACACCTATTCCGTGTTCATGCGCCAGGTTGACCATATACATGAAGTCCTCCGGCTTGCCATACCTGGATGTGACGCTGTAGTAACCGCACGGTTGGTATCCCCAAGAACCGTCATACGGATACTCAGCAAGCGGAAGCAGTTCGATATGGGTATATCCCATTCTTTTTACATACGGAACCAATTGGTCGGCCAGATGGCGGTAATTCATGTACTGCCCATCCTCGGTTTTTTTCCAGGAACCTAAGTGGACCTCGTAGATATTCATCGGACTTTCATACACATTCTTTGTTTTTTTATATGTTTGCCAGTCACTGTCAGTCCAAGTGAACTTTCCGGTTAAATCATATGTATAAGAGGCTGTATTTTCCTTTGTTTCGCTATGGATAGCATATGGGTCTGATTTCAGAATGATTCGGCCATCCTGTGACAAAATTGCGTATTTATATAAAGAGCTCTCCGGGAGCCCTTCAATAAACAGTTCCCATATTCCCCCATCTGCTTCCTTTTCCATCGGATCGGCCAGATGGTCCCAGCCATTGAAGTCGCCAACCACAGAAACAGAAGCGGCGTGCGGGGCCCAAACCCTGAAAATGAACCCTTCCTTCCCGTCTCTAAGGCCGTAATGGGAACCGAAATATTCGTAAGCCTCATAATTTTTTCCCTGGTGGAACAAATGCTTAGCCAACGATAAATCACTCTTATATTGCTGCATTCAATCAGCCCCCTCTATTGTAAGTATTGCTTTCTAAAGCCCACTCCCTTTAATGGAAAGATAGCGGCACGGTTTTGACTGGCATGAAAGATATCGAGTTGTCAGTAACATCAATTCGATATCTCCGGCCCAGCTGAATCAAGGAAATAAGAATGAAAATGGTCCCTGAAAATGCTGAAGCATTGTTGAACATCTTTCATATTCAGTCTGTATAACGCCATGATGGCAAGAGTGTTCAAGAAAAACGGAAATGTCTGTGTGAAAAACTTGTGGTTTAGTAACTATTAAGAAACGAGTCTGTAGTGAGGACATAAGTTCAACTTATGAAAGTTCCCTTATGTTTATGCGAGGTGCACTGGAAGTGATTCACTGCCTCTAAGCTGTGTGAGCATTGCTTATGCATGGCGTTTTATCGCCTGATTGCCATACTCTTTGCCGGTTGGAGCGATGTGCATTTGTGTTTTGCCTAATCATGAAGAGTCCTGCATGAGATGCTTGAAGGTCTAACCCTTACGAATGGACTGGTGCATCCAGGCGTATACGGGATGCCGGCACTTCGGATTTTAAAGCATTAACAAACCTTTCACCTGTAAAAAAACTCTTTTGTTTGCTCTAATAGTTCATCGACAGAGTTTTTTGCCCTAGCAGACTTACACAAAACAAACCTTTCGATTAAAATTACTTTCACTCTATTTTCATTTTTTACTATAGAGACAGATTACAATTAAATAGTGAAATAAATTTAAACTTTTTTTGACAATGAGAAAATTATGTTTTTAATCTTATCAAACAATGAAAGGTCTGTTCCTAGGCACCTCTTAAGAAGCAAATACAGGCATGCAATCATGAGGTTTTAAGGCTTGCGGTACGTCACTCAAGAACTTATGTTACGTTTTGTGACATTGTTCTGAATATTTAAATAATACACCATTTTGCATTCTTTGAAACAAATTTTTCTCATAATGGGTAAAATTATTTATGTATTACGTGAAGAAAACACGTATTACGTATTTGACATACCTCAATAAGCAACGGCAATGGGACGGTTAGTTGCTAAATGATGTTCACCGGCGCTTTAAGGGTAACAACACTGGCATAAAAAAGAAGCAGTCCCGATTGAACAGGAACTGCTTCTTTTCTTCATTTTGTGAAATCAATTGTCTTATTCATATAAAAAATGACAATGCCACCGATTGTCATAGATAACAACTCTCCGATCCCCACTGTCAAATAAGTCGGCCAAAAAGGCAAACCGTTCAAGATTGCGAGTTGCCCTGCCACTGTAAACATGGATAATGCAAAGATAAGCGCTGTGACCGCAAACTTGCCTATTACACTTGATATCCTTTTTGCCAATGAACGGCATAGAATCAATACGAGAAATGTTGCAATTCCGCCGATCGGTACATCAAGTATCCAAGTCGGGGACATGAAGTTGGCCAGCACGACACCAAGGGTGACTGCGACGACATACCGTTTGTTGAATAAAGCCAAGAAGTTGAACATTTCAGACAATCTCAATTGTACCGGGCCAAAGCTGATCACAGAAAGCATTACTGTAACAGCAACATACAGGCCGGCCACCAATGCGATCTTCGTTAGCTCCGTTACTGATGTTCGCGACGGATCTTTTAAAAGGGTTGTGTTCAAATCATCATTCTCCTTTGTAAAATAGCTGACATGCTATTTTAGTAATAACTGCTGCCAAAGGAAGATCACGCGTATGCGTCATCGAAAGTGCAGCAGTGCAGCCAGAATTTTGACTGCGTTGTCCATTATAGCACAATATTCCATTTATGGGCATTTTTATTTCGCGAGCCAGCCTCCATCAATCGGCACAACCGAACCATGGATATAATCAGCAGCACGGCTGGCAAGATAGAGAGTAAGATTCGCCACTTCCGCCGGCTGCGCCCACCGGCCTGCAGGCGTCTCTCCC
This sequence comes from uncultured Bacillus sp., assembly GCA_934215995.1. Classification (GTDB taxonomy): domain Bacteria; phylum Bacillota; class Bacilli; order Bacillales; family DSM-1321; genus Bacillus_AD. The sequence goes on from CAKQBC010000093.1 coordinate 3,926, forward strand.
GCCACCCAGGCAGCCATCTCGCCATCCCCTTCAAAATCCGCCTTGTTCATCGGCGTTTGTATCGCTCCCGGAGCAATCGCATTGGCCCGGATTCCTTCCCGGCAATAATCATAGTCCAATTGCTTCGTATATCCGATGACCGCATGTTTGGATGCTGTGTACGCCGCGCCGCCGCCGCCGGCAACCAAACCGGCAATTGAACCCATATTAACGATTATGCCTGCTTTTTGTTTCAGCATGTAGGGAAGGATTGCATTCGTCACTAAATAAATGCCTTTCACATTCGTATCCATGATGCGGTCCCATAACATCTCATCCGTTTCGAGCGTTTGGGAATATCCGTCGAGGATGCCTGCTGTATTGAGCAGGATATCGATATGCCCAAAGCGGTCCATCGTTTCGGCAACCGCTTCTTTAATATGCTCTGTAAAGCAAACGCTTCCTGTTTTATATGCAAACCGTCCCCCATATTCCTTTTGGAATCCAACTAATCCTGTTTCATCCAAATCAAACGCGAACACATTGGCTCCGTTCTTAAGGAAAGCAGCCGCTTGCGCATGGCCGATCCCTGATGAGGCACCCGTAATGAACACCGTTTGCCCTTCATACTCTTCGAATTTCATAGTATCCTCCGTATGGCTCTTTCTTGATCAATCAACGATATCCCAATCATCCGCCAACAAGTCACAAACAGTGGGCGTAAACATTGTATAGCCCTCTCCCTCTACATTGATCAAGAAATAGGGATTCAGTTTATTTCCATTGTATTCACTTTCACCGACAAGCCTGACATACAGCTCAGCTCCAGGCCAGCCCTTACGTATCACCTTCGACCCTTTTTTCAAATGAGGCAATATTTCTTCAAATGTCATTTTGGAACCCACCCCCCTTTTTTTGGAATATACAGTTTCTTACCGCAAAAGTATACTGATTTTTCCAGCTGATGGCAATCATAACGTAAAAAATAGGAAAAAGGCTTCCCCAGAGTTCCGGGAAAGCCTTTTACATATCTACTATGAAACGTTCTCTTCATCCTTTTTGTATTCTTTTTCCCAATAGTCAGCATTTTTGATGCCGAGTGCTTTCGGATCAAATACAGGGTCGATTCCCTGTTTCTTTTGCCTTTCGTAATCCTTCAAGGCAATAAGTGCCGGTTTGGCAAGAATCAAAATGGCTATGATATTCAGCCATACCATGATGCCCAGTCCTGCATCACCTAAAGCCCAGGCGAGCTTCGCTTCTCTGATGGCTCCATAGAATGTTGCCGCCAATAAGACAATCTTGAGGACAAACATGGCTGCTTTGCCATCTCCCTTGCGGATCAGATAAGCGATATTCGTCTCAGCGATGTAATAATAAGCCATGATTGTTGTGAAGGCAAAGAAGAAGAGTGCAATCGCCACAAAGCCTGAACCGAAACCAGGAATTACTTCATCGATCGCAGCCTGAGTGAATATAGGCCCCGGCTCTACTTCATCCATGTTCTGGACGACATAGGAACCATCCTCTGCCTGGGTATTGTACATCCCTGTAAAGAGAATCATAAAGGCTGTCGCTGAACAGACAAGCAATGTATCAATGTAAACAGAGAAAGATTGGACTAGCCCCTGCTTAGCAGGATGGGAAACCTCAGCCGCAGCAGCCGGGTGCGGCCCTGTGCCCTGCCCTGCTTCATTAGAATACACTCCGCGCTTGACTCCCCACATAATGGCCATACCAAGCAATCCGCCGAATGCCTCATCAACCCCGAAGGCACTGGTTACAATCAGCTTTATAACTCCTGGAAGTTCTGTAATATTGAATAGGATAATAACAACAGACAGCAGGATATAACCAATCGCCATAAAAGGAACAATAACCTGGGCTGTCTGCGCAATACGTTTCACACCGCCTAGGATAATGAAGCCCAACAACAATACAATAAAGATGGCCGTGTAAACTGGAGGTATATCAAATGCATTCTTCATTCCTCCGGCAATCGAGTTTGACTGAACGCCAGGCATCAGAATCGCCATGGCAAGCAAAGCGGCAAAGGCAAAAAGGATACCGAACCATTTCCAGCCGATCCCTTTTTCTATGTAATACGATGGACCGCCCCGATATTGGCCATTTTGTTTTACTTTATAAATTTGAGCCAATGTGGACTCTACATATGCACTGGCCGCCCCGATGAACGCGATCACCCACATCCAAAATACTGCACCCGGTCCCCCATAAAAGATGGCTGTCGCCACACCTGCGATATTCCCTGTTCCTACACGACCTGATAAAGATAACGATAATGCCTGAAAAGACGAAACCCCTGCCTTCGAACTTTTTCCATCGAACATGAGCCTGACCATTTCCTTAATGTGCCTGACCTGGACAAAACGGGTCAGGATTGTGAACAGCAATCCCACGCCAAGAAGCGTATATATAACAGGCGTGCTCCACAAAATGGCGTTCACTTGATCCACAAACTTCTCCATACTATTCCCCCTTTTTGTTTTCTGAAAATTTCATATATTCATTATATTTCATTACTCCTATATAGACAATAATATTTCTTCCAAGTTCCAAAAAATTGCATCATCATAGGTCTTTCTCTCGCAATAATGTGATTATTAAGACCTAAATGAACAGAATACGAATAGGGTCATCGACCTATGCGAATACCCCTAAAAACCGGCATATATCTACTTGACAGCCACGCTCATCTCCACATAGGTTCTTTGTTGCCCTGCCTTTTTGAACTCGACGAATACGGGTGATACTTGCCTTTTATTATGTTCCTTCATATAACTGAACAACTCCCAATAACGTACCTGGGACTGCTCATTGAAATGGTCGATAATACGTGACATAAGCATGCCACCCACCAAAAAGTAACTATTGAATCGGACATCTTCCTTCGGTATACGGCAATCCGGCTCCTCAATCGTCATGAAAATCTCGGCAGTTACAAGCTCCGCCAGCGGATCATTCAAAAATGCATAAAAGACAGCTTCCCCCAATGTATAGCCATTTTCCGTCAGAATAGCAGCAAAATCGGTAAGGGCATCCTCCAAATCTTCAGGGTAAAACTGATATAGCTTCGATGCGACATTTCTGTAGGCGATTGCGTGATTCGATGTAATCATCACGCAGCACTCCGTTCTTTTATAGGAATATACAGATCTATGATATATTCGCCGTACACATCCAGTAAAACGCAGAAAACCGTATCATCCAAAACAATGTTCTGCTTCAGTGCATATTGCCGAAGCTTCTTCTCCGCTTCGTTTATATCCGTTTCCTGGTCAGCCTGCCTCAACACCAATGCCTGTTCCAGCCTGAACTGGACCAAGTAGCCGAATTCAGATTCTTCCCTGAGTTCAGCAGGGCCGCTGATCGGCAGGTAAAAAGTGAAAAGCCCCTGCCCCTCAGCTTCTCCATCCTTCTTGAACGAAAAAAACACAGGGCCGTTCTTATAAAGCTCTTCATTCAGGATAAACTCTTCCATCTCATAATACGGTTCCTGCCATTCACTCTTCAGCCGTTTTGTTTCCAATGTTATCAAATGATCGAACGCCAATGGCCTGATTTCTATTTTCATTTGCTTTCTTTCCTTCCTGAACTAAATTGAGCCGGCTGCATCCCTAACTAAGAGCCTCGCCGGCAAACAATGCTTATAGGGATTCATCCCTGCAGAGTTTCCCGTCCTTTGTATAGTTGAAGCTTTTGAACCGAAGCTTGCAATATAGAATCACCAATTGTTCCGGCAATACGAACAGCATCACGTAAACAATCAGCATCATGAGGGTCAACATGACGGCCATATCAATATCCGGCATCCCAAGGTTCCTGAATATGTATTGCGCCACAAAGAACAAAGCGATTCCGCCGACAATCGCAATCGGAACATAAGACTTCGTTTCAAACCTGCTCCGAAGCCGGTCTTGATCGGATCCTCGCCTGTAAGCCCCTTTCCTGAGCAGCAGCCAGAATCTGACGCAAGTCAACAGGAATACGAACAGCCCAAACAACAAAGCTATCAGCATGAAGGTATCCAAAGAACCGCTCATGATGATCGCATCCTCAGTGCCTATCATAAATAAAACAAGGATGAACATAGAGACTGCCCCAATGTTCTGGATGGCCAATATACTCAAGAAATACTGGATTTTCTGGCTCGACCTATAAACTGCAGGGATGGCATACATAAGTGACAGCAACACCAGAACAACTGTAGCCCAGAAATGAATCTCCAGGATTCCGTCGTGGTTCGGGTATTTGGTGAATTTCGCTATATAATATTCCAGAATGAGAAAAAGCCCTTGGCCGAATACAGCCAGCACCAGATGCCCTCCTATGGACGACGGGCTTTGCCTGCCCGATTCCAAAGGCTTCCTCAATAC
>CAKQBC010000094.1 GCA_934215995.1 uncultured Bacillus sp.
CATTATAATTGAGTTTGTGTTGGAAAGAGGAGTTTTTGTCTCTTTACTATTCTTAAAATCAATAAATATTAAAATCATATTTACAAAAACCGAATGATGTTGTAAGATGCTACAAAATACTTTTTTGGGGAAAAAAGTGAGTAAATAATACATACTGACGGAACGCCGTATGCGCTGAAAGGCGCACGTACGGTGTAGGTCCGGTGTGAACCGGGAATAGCGAAGAAGGAAATTGCAAAGTAACGATCATGCATACGAATGATACGCATGCACATGTTGAAACTGCGGCAAAACGTGTGACGGCAGTAAAGGAAGTGCGTGCAGACAATCCGGATGCGTTATTGATCGATGCAGGCGATGTGTTCTCAGGAACATTATTTTTTAATAAATTCAATGGCCTTGCGGACCTTGAATTTATGAATTTGATGCAATATGACATGATGACCTTTGGAAACCATGAGTTTGACAAAGGGGCAGGGGAAAACGGAAATGAGCTTTTGGCTGATTTCGTAAAAAAGGCTGAATTCCCGTTTGTCAGCTCCAATGTTAATTTCAGCAAGGATTCAAACTTTGATAGCCTTGTTGACAACTCGAAGGTTTCCAGAAATGCAGAAGACGGCAAAATTTATAATGCCATCATTAAAGAAGTGAACGGGGAAGAGATTGGGTTCTTCGGTCTGACAACTGAAGAAACAGCCGATATTGCAAGCCCTGGATCTGTCTCTTTTGAAAACTATATTGAAAAAGCAGAGGAAACAGTTGCCGCGCTTGAAGCGGAAGGAATCGATAAAATCGTGGCAGTCTCCCATCTCGGGTACGATGATAACGCTGCTTATGACAACGATTTGATTTTGGCGGCTGAAGTTGACGGAATCGACGTAATTGTCGGAGGCCATAGCCATACGACACTGACAGAACCGACTGTCATTACGGAGGATGCCGACGGCAACGAGAAAGAACCTACACTGATTGTACAAGCATATCAATATGGTGATTACTTAGGTGTGCTAGATGTAGAATTCGATGAAAACGGTACAGTGGCGTCTCATGACGGCCGACTGCTGAAAGTGGCTGATTATAAGGAAGATCAAGAAGCGGCAGCCATTTATGAGAAATATGCAAGCGAAGTAGATGAACTGAAAAATACATCAACTGGTGCGACTGCTGTCAAAGAATTGACAAACCCCCGCGATGGAGGAGATAAAACAAAACCTTCCGTACGCAAGAACGAAACAGAACTGGGGAACATTCTAACAGACAGCATGCTTGCAACTGCGAAGAAATACAACAGCAACACGGTAATCGCCATGCAGAACGGCGGCGGAATCCGCGCAGGAATCGATCAGGGCGATATTACTTTGGGTGATGTGCTGACTGTATTGCCGTTCGGAAATACATTGGCGACAATGGATCTGACAGGTGCAGAAATCAAAGAGGCGTTAGAGCACAGTGTAAGCCAATACCCTTCTGAAAGCGGGGCATTCCTGCACATCTCAGGGATGAAATATACATTCGACAGCACGAAGGCTGCAGGCAGCCGTGTGCAATCGGTTCAAGTATACGAAAATGGCTCATATACAGATTTAGTGGAAGACAAAGTATATACCATTGCTACCAATGCCTTCACGGCTAAAGGCGGAGACGGATACACAGTCTTCCAAAATGCTTATGAAGACAACCGTGTGACAGATTACGGCCTGGTCGACTGGGAAACGTTTGCCGACTATTTGGCTGAACTGAAGACAATTGATCCAGTAATTGAAGGCCGCGTTAAGGATATTGCCGGGCAAACGGAAGACGAAGAAGACACTGAGGAAGAAGTAACTGCCCTGCAAATCCATGATATCCAAGGCGCTTCCCATACATCCCCATACGTGGACCAGGAAGTAGAGGGCATCGTTGGGGTGGTCACTTACGTTGAGAGCACGTCAAAATTCTATGTCCAAGGCTTGGAAGATGATGGAGATGACCGTACTTCTGAAGCAATCCAAATCTATAAAAAATCCCATGGTGCCAATGTGGGAGATCTTGTATCTATAATTGGAACAGTCAAAGAATATGTAAGTTCATCAAGAACGAACGATTTAAAAACAACTCAAATTGAAGCGACAGCCATTAAAACAACAGGCACTAACCACGAGCTTCCTGCACCGGTTGTATTGGATGTCGACCGTAAAATCCCAACTGAAATCATCGATAATGACAGTTTCAGCGAATTCGATCCGGAAGAGGACGGTATTGATTTCTACGAAAGCTTGGAAGGGATGCTTGTTCAAGTGAACAACCCGAAAATTGTCGGGCCTCAAGCCTATGGGGATTTGGTTGTCGTTCCGGAAACCATTGAAACGACTAATGATTTCGGAGGATTGAACATTTCTGAGAATGACTACAATCCAGAACGTATCACGCTTAACCTCAACAACAAGAATTTAGTTGCAGATGGCGGAGACAAAATCAACGGAAATGTTTCAGGCGTCATTTCTTATGACTATGGCAACTATGTTGTGAATACAAAGTCGGCGGATCTTCCAGAAATCATTAAGAGCGGTAAAACCGTTTCTGAAGATGTCACAACAATTAACAGGGCAGAAGATAAATTATCTGTTGCGACATACAACATCGAAAATTTTTCTTTCGGTGATGCACGCACAACAGATATTGCGAAAGTAATCGTGAATAACTTGAAGTCTCCTGATATCGTGCAGCTAACGGAAGTGCAGGATGATTCCGGGGAAACGGATGACGGAGTAACAAACGCAGACAAGACATACCAATCAATCATCGATGCGATTGCGGCACTAGGCGGCCCTATGTATGCCTATACAGAAGTTGCTCCGCTTGATAATCAGGACGGCGGTGCACCAGGCGGAAATATCCGTGTCGGAATCATCTACAACACAGAACGTGTAACGATGACAGAAGGGCTTCCGGCAGGAACTGCAACAGAAGCGGTAGGATTCGAGAACGGCAGCCTGACGATGAACCCGGGACGAATCGATCCGGCGAATGAAGCTTTCGATAAAAGCAGAAAGCCGCTTGCGGCCCAGTTCGAATTCAACGGTGAAAAAGTGGTAGTGATTGCGAGCCATTACAACTCTAAAGGCGGAGATCTTGGATTGTTCGGTAATGTACAGCCAGCCACTCTTACCAGTGAAATTCAGCGTGTGAAAATCGCAACTGTCGTAAATAATTTTGTTAAAGAAATCATGGCGGATGACCCGGATGCCAATGTGATTGTCCTGGGCGATTTCAATGATTTCCAATTCTCCAAAGCTTTGAAAGTGACAGCGGGGAATGAATTGACGAACATGATTGACCGGGTAGCGGAGGCTGACCGTTTCACTTATAACTATCAAGGTAACGCTCAAGTACTGGATCATATTCTAGTTTCAAACAGAATGGCTGCTGAAACTGAGGTTGATATTATCCATCTCAACTCACCATTCTTTAACCAAATCAGCGACCATGATCCTGTATTGATTCAAACGGCTATTAATTAATAAAGGCACTGTTTCCTTGTAATGATTCCTCATTGAAGCGAAAGACTAGTATGCGGGAACGGCGGAACGATTGAGTCTTCACAGATGTTATGCATATATCGGGAGATTATCGGTCTCCCGAGCTTCTGGTACAAAAGTCAATTTCATTTGTTGACAGTGCATTAATAAAAGAGGCATTCCACACCAGGAAAGCCTCTTTTTTGCATAATGACTGGGTTTCAGGTAGAAAATTACCAAAAGCATAATGTTCATGTTAAAATTCATTCATAGACAAGACGAATCTTTTAAGGGCTTTTTTCTGAATAAATAATTATTGTATTCATCGCTAAGCACCGGATAGAAAGAATGAATTGAAATACATTTGCAATGCGACATACAGAAAGGACGGAGAAATATTCTATGATGAGTGTTGAACAATTTGAAGACACTACAGGAGTACCTAAAGATACACCTATAACAGACATAGCCGGTATTTCCGCGGCTGCCAAAGAGGCGTTCCGATCATGGGGGAAAACAACGGTTAAGGAGAGGCTGGTTTATTTCCGTAAGCTTAGGCTTGCCATTGTGCGTGAGCTTGAAGCTACAGCTGGCGTAATATCCAAAGATACCGGGAAAGTTCCTTTGGATGCCCTTGTTTCCGATATTATGCCAGTATTGGATTTTTTGAAAAGTCTGGAGAAAAATGCTGAAGGTATATTGGGTCCGCAAAAAGCAAAGACACCCATTGTGCTGATCGGCAAAAAGTCTTCCGTTGAGTACATGCCCCGCGGGATTGTGCTGATTATATCCCCATGGAATTATCCGTTCCAATTGACAATGATCCCTATCTTAAGCGCGTTGATTTCCGGAAATTCAGTCATTTCTAAACCTTCCGAAGTGACGCCGAAGGTCGGTTTATTTATGAAGAAGATGTTTGCAGAAGCGGGATTCCCTGATGGGGTTATTCAATTTGTCTTTGGAGGAAAGGAAGCCGGGGAAGCCTTGGTCAGCTCAAAACCGGATTATATCTTTTTTACGGGATCGGTTGCGACAGGAAGGATTATTGCACAGCAAGCAGCAAAGGATCTGATACCGGTGACTTTGGAGCTTGGCGGGAAAGACCCGATGATTGTTTGTGAGGATGCAAATATCGAACGGGCTGCAAAGGGTGCTGTTTGGGGAGCGTTCACAAACAGCGGCCAAGTTTGCATGAGTGTCGAGAGGCTGTATGTGCATAAGAACGTATATGACACGTTTGTTGAACTGGTCAAGAAAGAAGTATCTTTACTATCACAAGGTATCAGTACGGAAGACGATATAGGAAGCATGACATTCCGAAATCAAATATCTACTGTAAAATCTCATATAAAGGACGCATTGGAGAAAGGGGCTATCCTTGAAACTGGGGTGCAGCCTGATCAATGGAAGGAAGGAAGCATGTTTCTGAAACCGATGGTCTTAACGAGTGTTACAGATGATATGGACATCATAAAGGAAGAAACGTTCGGCCCTATCTTGCCAATCGTGTCTTTTACCGATGAAGAAGAAGCGATAGAGCTTGCTAATTCAACGCAATATGGACTCAATGCCAGTGTATGGTCACAGGATATAGAAAAAGCAAAAAAAATCGCTTCCCGCCTTATTTCAGGAGCTGTTACCATCAATGATGTCATCATTACTGTAGCAAATCATCATCTTCCTTTCGGAGGTGCAAAGAATAGTGGGATCGGAAGGTATCACGGAGAAGCGGGTTTGCGGATTTTTTGCCATGAGAAGGCCATCATGATTGACCGAGGAAAGAAGATAAGCGAAATTCAATGGTATCCATATAAGGATAAATACAAATATTTCAAGGAAATGATGGAGTCATTTTACGGGAAGCAAACAAAATGGGGCATTTTCCTCAAAAACTATCTCAAGCTGTTGAAAAAAGGGGATTAATCACCACAATCTAGGGAAATATGAAAATATGCAAATATGCAAAGTTATTCGTTGCAAAAACTGGTTGGCTGAAATATAATAACATTGTTAATAGAATATTGTGTTCCTTATCAAAGGGGAGTAGCGTTAGGGTTCGCCCTAAAACAAAGTCGTCATTTCGTGATTCTGTCACCGGCTTTGTTGGCATGAAATACTTACTTATGCTTAGCAAGACCTTTGCCATTTTATTGGCATTGGTCTTTTTTGTTTTTTTAGGCCTTTGTACTTACTTGATGAAATGGAAAAGGAGAACACAACATAGGAGGTTATATAGTTTATGGATGCAGCATTACTTTTGGAATATGGCTGGGTTCTTCTCGTATTGATCGGGCTGGAAGGATTGTTGGCGGCTGATAATGCGGTAGTTCTGGCAGTTATGGTTAAACACTTGCCGCCGAAGGAAAGAAAGAAGGCATTGTTCTACGGGTTGCTCGGAGCCTTCGTATTCAGGATCGGAAGCTTGTTCATCATCTCTTACCTGGTGAATGTATGGCAGGTTCAGGCTATTGGTGCCGCATACTTGATGTTCATTGCTATTCATCATCTGTACAAAAAATGGAGACAGAAGAGTGTCATTGATCCGGAAATACCTGAAAAGGCCGGAAAAGGTTCCGGTTTCTGGATGACCGTCTTAAAGGTTGAACTTGCGGACATCGCTTTTGCGATTGACAGTATGCTTGCGGCGGTTGTGCTGGCCAAGACGCTCCCGCCAACTAACTGGTTTACCGTAGGTGACATCGATGGAGGACAGTTCATTGTTATGTTCCTGGGTGGATTCATAGGGGTAGTCATCATGCGTTTTGCGGCCCATATTTTCGTACAGCTTCTGCAAAAACGCCCTAGCCTTGAAACAGCTGCGTTTTTCATCGTCGGCTGGGTAGGGGTCAAGCTTGCTGTGTTTGCATTGGCGCACCCATCTGTCGGCTTGCTTCCACATCACTTCCCTGAGTCAGGAGTATGGAAAATTACATTCTGGGCTGTGCTGCTTGGTATAGTGGTTATTGCCTTTATATTATCAGGAAGAGAAGCAAAAACGGCAAACAGCGAAGAAAAAGGATTGTACTAAGAAGAAACACCTTTCTCCCTTATGGAGACGGGTGTTTTTTTCTGCCAACAAGTTTGCATTGCCGCCATTTCATAAAGCTGTTGAAGTACGGGTGGACCAGGTATATAATTCGGTAGAAGTTATTTGAAATTTCTTTATTTTTAAAAGGGAGTATCCGTATGATGAAAAACAGGAATATATGGATTTTGATGTCCGGTGAGTTTATAGCGAATCTGGGGTTATGGATAGGGACAATCGGAAATTTGGAGTTTCTGCAGGCATTGGTTCCGTCCGACTTCCATAAAGCGTTGATTTTGCTCCTGGGCATGCTTTCAGGTGTATTGGTAAGCCCGTTGGCGGGAAAATTAATTGATGGGTATTCCAAAAAGAAGATCATGCTCTACTCCAGTGCAGGCCGCATCGTCTCCGTAGTGTTTATGTTCATTGCCATTTGGCAGGACAGCATTCTTTGGATGTCGGTATATATGGTCGGTATTGGTGTTGCCAATGCTTTTTATTTGCCGGCAGTCCAAGCGGCAATCCCATTGATTGTGAAGGAACATCAGCTCCTCAGCATAAATGGCCTTCATATGAATGTTGGGACAGTTGCAAGGATTGCTGGAACCGCGCTTGGCGGCATAGCCCTGCTTTATTTATCTTTGCCGCAAATGTATGCATTATCCATGGCCACGTACTTTATCATTCTGTGTTGTACGTTTTATTTGCGTTTTCCCGCCCAGCCGAAGAAAGACGTGATTGCAAAGGCGAGGAAAGATAAAGGCAAGTTCAATGAGATTTGGCCGGTGTTGAAACAAAAGCCTTCCGTATTGATGGGCTTATCATTGCTGTTTGTCCCTGCGTTATTTATCGGCAGCTTCAACCTGATGGTATTGGAAATCAGTGAGCTGCAGGGGGACCCTTCCATCAAAAGTTTTCTCTATACGTCAGAGGGAATCGGCTTTATGTTCGGTGCATTCTTTGCCAAAAGAATAATCGGTAACAGAAGCCCGGTCTCCATGATGCTCTTTGCCTCCATTATTATGGCATGTTCGCAATTAGCGCTTTATTTTGCTGGTTATATGGTGCCATCAATCATTATTTTTGCTGTATTCGGAACAGCTGCCGGTGTCTTTTATCCGCTTGCGGCCACGCTCTTCCAAACGGAGGTCGAGAGGGATATGCACGGCCGATTCTTTTCCTTCAGGGGGATGCTCGACAGGATTTTGTTTCAGACGGTTCTGGTCACAGCGGGGCTGTTTCTCGATACGCTCGGATTTCAAATGATGGTGTTGGCATTCGGTGCTGCATCGGTATCGGTGATTATCGCTTTTGTTTGGTTTTTGCGGAAAAAACAGCCAGGAACGCCTATTCATAAATCTTTATAAAAAAGGGAATATAATAAAGGCTGGCATGGGCAGCCAGCCTTTTAGCCATGATATGAAATTGTAGTGTGCTTACTTGCCTGCCATTTGGGATTGAGCTTGTTGTACAAGGCGCTTTGTAATTTCTCCGCCTACCGATCCATTGGCTCTTGCTGTTGTATCAGAACCGAGAGTAACCCCGAATTCTTGTGCAATTTCATATTTGTATTGGTTTAACATTTGTTCCACGCCTGGAACCAATAATTTGTTGCTGCTAGCCATAGTTGATTCCTCCTTTTTCTACAGGGTCTTTTTTTGGTTGCCCTGTAC
>CAKQBC010000095.1 GCA_934215995.1 uncultured Bacillus sp.
TTTTCAAAGAAGCGGACATGGAAACCTTTAATGGGCTCATTCAGGTGAATGGCTTTAATGATCAGGCAAAATCGCTTAAAGCCAAATCAGCATCGGGCTCTATCCAAATCACGATTCCTAAAGGGATATTTGCAAGGGGAGAAGTGAAGGCCAATCTCGGAGGGCTTCATTTGGATGCCGAGGGCATAAATGTTACGGATGAGAAGAAGGAAGTGATCCAGAAATTCATCAAGTTCGATAATGAAAATCCGGAAAGCATCTACGTCTTTGCTGAATCTAAAACAGCTGCGGTTACTGTATTGCAGGAAAAATAAAATGAAACAAAGAATAAGCATCCCCGTTGTCATGACGGTGGATGCTTTTTTTATGTTTATTGTTTGTCCGATTCAAACACTATATAGGCTTGAAACCCCTGTTTTTTCAGAGCGGCCGCTAATTCATCAGCATTCTGCTTTGTCTGGAAGCTGCCGGCTTGTACCTTGTATACGCCTTTGGTTTTCGTTTCCTTTGGTTTTGGAGGCGAGGGAGGAGCAGTGGCAGGTATTTTCTTTTTCAGCTTGAAGTCCGCTGCGATTGCTTTGGCGATCGATTCTGCGCATGCTTTTTGATAGAAAGGCGTTTTCAGCAATTTGGCATCATCTTTATTTGTCATAAAGCCGCATTCTACGAGGATGGACGGCATCCGTGCCTCACGGAGTACATGGAAGTTTGCCGTTTTGACGCCTCTGTCCTTCATACCGGTCGCGACAATCAGATTGCGCTGAATCTTCTTGGCAAGGGCAAGGGTCTGGGAACTGGAGGTCGGATGGACATATGTTTCAATGCCGGTTGCGCTGTCCCATTCGTTTCCGTTGCCGGAAGCGTTCGAATGGATGGAAATGTACAATTCCCCTTTCTGGTCATTCGCTTTGTCGGTTCGCGCCTGCAGCGGCACATCCTGCTGGTCAGTATGCACGAATACAACGAATACCCCAAAGTAGCTGAGAAGTATATCTTTCAGGTAATTGGCGATGCTGCGGTTGATTTCGTATTCTTTCAATCCATCAGGGCTTCTTTTGCCAGGGGTATTATAGCCATGCCCGGCGTCCAATATGATTTTCATTGATTGAACCTCCTTTTTTGTTCGTCTATTCCATAATATGAAGGCTTGGACGAAAAGGAGCGGGCAACAATGAAGAAATTGCGCCTGCCCCTGGATTTGGAATGAATATGAATGAAAAAGGCCAAAGCCCCAACCGGGCTTTGGCCTTTTTGCTGTATCAATCAGCGTTTCATCGTACTGTAAAAACGGTATCTGTCCGCGCGGAAAGAAGAACGGACGTATTCGAATGGGACGGCATTCTCCAAATAGGTGATCCTCGTAATCTTCAAAACCGGGCTGTCCGGTTCGATATCCAAATGGGCAGCGACGTGATCCGTGGCAGCCTCGGCCTCCAATTCCTGATAGGCCTCATCAATCCGAAGCGAGAGTTTGTCCTCGATGAATGAATACAAAGAGTCCTTTGCCTGCTCTTCTTTGAGGCCTTCCGTCAAGTGAATCGGCATAAAGGCCACTTCAAGAGCCATCGGGAGCTGGTCGGCTAACCGAAGCCTTTCCATTCTTAAGATAGGTGTGCCTTCCTCCACTTGAAGCTTTTCGGCAACTGTCCGGTCTGCAGGAATTTCGTCGTAGGAAAGCAGCTTGCTGCTCGGAGTAAGTCCCCTTTCGTACATATCTTCCGAGAAGCTCGTCAAAGTAGAGAGGACCTGTTCAACCTTCTGTTTATTGACGAATGTCCCTGTTCCTTTTTTTCTGTAAAGCATGCCTTCATTCACGAGATTGTTGATTGCCTGCCGGACAGTCATTCTGCTGATTCCATACAAGGAAGCATATTCCCTTTCGGAAGGGATTAGCTGATCATGCTTGAGAGCCCCTGATTTAATATCTGACCTAATCGCCTCTTCCAGCTGATGGTAGAGGGGGACTGGTGACTTCTTGTCTATATTCATACTCCATCTCCTCGTATTGTTGTATGGTTTTAGATAAGTTTCATGGCCTCCTGGTCTGCGATTACAGTGACTTTCGGGTGAAGCCTAAGGACAGAAGCCGGGAATGCCTCGCTGATTTCGCCGTGTACCAATTGCTTCAGCGCTTCCGCTTTTGCCGGCCCGGAAATCAGAAGAAGGATTTCTTTGCTGTCCATAATGGACTGGATTCCCATTGTGATTGCCTCCGTCGGCACGTCATCAATTGAATTGAAATAGCGGGAATTTGCTACTCTTGTGCTTTCGGCAAGCTTAACAATATGTGTGCGGCTGGCAAATGGGGTGCCTGGCTCATTGAAGCCGATATGCCCATTTTGGCCGATTCCAAGAATCTGCAGGTCAACACCGCCCAGTTCCTGGATTTTCTTGTCATAGTTCGCTGCCTCTTCCTGCAGGTTTTCTGCCATTCCGTTCGGAATATTTGTCTGTTCAAGCGAGATATCCAAGTGATTGAACAAATGCTCTCTCATAAAAGTAAAGTAGCTGTTTTTATCCTGGGGATCCAGGTTTGCGTATTCATCTAAATTCACTGTGCTGACTTTCCGGTAGGAAGTGCCGTTCTCTTTATGGTCGTTGATCAGGCGTTGATATAGACCTTCCGGTGTGCTGCCGGTTGCAAGCCCCAATACAGCATCAGGTTGTTTTTTTACCAGGCTTATGATTCTTTCTGCAGCCAGTTCACTCATTTCTGCATAGTCTTTTACCGGAATGATTTCAAATAACATGCTTCTCACCTCAAAATATAGTTCTTTCTGTGCCTTGCCTGCTTCCAGCAGCCGGAAGGCTTGTATATGACGGCATCTGGCCTGCCATTTTATTTATGCTTTGTGTGCGATTTGGCCTCGGCAAATCGTCATTTCGATGTCGAGCTCTGGAGACAGGACAACTAAGTCAGCGTCTTTTCCGACTGTGATACTCCCTTTGCGGTCGTACATGCCGATTTGTTTTGCTGGGTTCGCTGAAGCGAGTTTGCTTATTTCAGCAAGGGACAAGCCTGTGAATTGAAGCATATTCTTTACAGAATCGATCATTCTTAAAATGCTGCCCGCCAATGTTCCGTCATCCAATGTAGCTTTGCCGTCCGCGACATTTACTGGCTGGCCTCCAAGTTCATAGCGGCCTGCTTTCAGGCATTTTGCTCGCATTGCATCCGTGATCAGCAATGCGCCGTCGCTTCCTTTTGTTCTGACAGCCAGGTCAATCATTTCCGGACGGATATGGATGCCATCGGAAATCAATTCAACCTTCAGTTCGTCGAATAATAGCGCTGCTCCTGCTGTTCCAGGTTCACGGTGATGCATAGAGCGCATGCCGTTGAATAAGTGGGTTACTTGTGTAGCGCCAGCTTCCACTGCCGCTTTTACATCTTCATAAGTGGAATCCGTGTGGCCAATGGACGCAGTGACAGATTGCTTCGCCAGGTGCTTGATGAATTCAAGGCCATTTTCCATTTCAGGAGCGACTGTAACCAATTTGATATGCTGATTGGCTTCTTTTTGCCATTTCTCGAAAACCTCAATGCTAGGTGCAATGATATGCTCCTCCGGCTGGGCGCCCTTTTTGCTTGGATTGATGAAAGGTCCCTCAAGATGGATGCCGAGCACTTCAGCTTCCGCATCGTTATCTGCAGAATCAATATAGTCTGCGGCATTACGGAGCGCAGCAACGATCGCTTCCTCCGATTGTGTCATTGTCGTCGCAAGGAAGCTTGTCGTTCCTTCCTTCGGCAATGTCACTGCCATTGTTTTGATTGCATCGGTTGTTCCGTCCATTGTGTCTGCCCCGCCTGCCCCGTGAATGTGGACATCAATGAAGCCTGGGAGGATTTTTGCTCCTTTATCAAGCGTAATGGCTTCAAGACTTCCATTAGGATCAGAAAAGCGATCCATAGAACCTATATCTGTAATTTTTCCGTCCTTCATAACTAGGAAACCATTTTCAATAATCTCGTTCTCTGTATAAATTGCCGCGTTTTTGAACACAATCCCACTCATAATGATCCTCCTGCCTTGTTGTATAGTTCTTTATTACTTATACTTTACCAAATAAGGTGTATAGTTGTCTAGACCAGTGAGTTGTAGAAAGAAATCTAAAACATTGGTTGTTTGGATATTGGGCAAATAGTGCTAAAATAAAGTGAAACTTTAATCAAAGAGGCAGTTTATCTCTCCATTGATTTATTGTTTTGCCCTAACAGGGCGTTTCATGGGCTGTCCATTTCCGACTGCAAATGGAAGGATTGCCGCCGGTCGAAACCGGATAAAATAAGTTTAAATTTACATAAGGAGGCCTTTGCTTTTGCCAAAAGTTCGAGCTAAGGATATATACGAAAAATTTCAATTGGAGCTTGTCAGCGGGGAAGAAGGGATCAATAAACCGATCACTACGAGCGATTTGTCCCGTCCCGGGATTGAAATCGCCGGTTTCTTTGAGTATTACCCTGCAGAAAGAGTCCAGCTGCTCGGTAAGACCGAGTTGAGTTTTTTTGAGAAATTGAATGACCATGATAAAAGCCTGCGTATGGACATGTTGTGCACGGACCATACCCCGGCGATCATCGTTACGCGGGATCTTGAAGTGCCCGAAGAATTGATTGAAGCTTCAAACAGGGAGTCAGTTCCTGTGTTGAGATCACCTATGGCGACAACCCGGTTGTTCAGCCGCCTCACAAATTACCTGGAAAGCAAGCTGGCCCCGACGACTGCGGTACATGGCGTTCTCGTTGATATATATGGGGTTGGTGTACTTATAACCGGGAAAAGCGGCGTCGGGAAGAGCGAAACTGCATTGGAGCTTGTAAAGAGAGGACATCGGCTTGTCGCGGACGATTGTGTTGAAATCAGGCAAGAAGACCAGGACACGCTTGTAGGGAATGCGCCTGACCTGATTGAGCACCTTTTGGAGATCAGGGGACTGGGGATCATTAATGTGATGACTCTGTTCGGGGCTGGCGCTGTCCGTTCGCATAAGCGGATCACCATGATTATTAACCTGGAATTATGGGAGAAAAATAAACAGTATGATCGCCTGGGCCTTGAAGAAGAAACTCAAAAGATCATTGATACAGAGATACCTTGCCTGACTGTACCTGTCCGTCCTGGACGAAACTTGGCAGTCATCATTGAAGTGGCAGCTATGAATTATCGGCTGAAGCGAATGGGCGTCAACGCTGCCCAGCAGTTTTCCACGAAGCTTGCGGGCGTAATCGATGAAGGGGATCATGAGGATTAATTGTCATTTTTTTTAGTGAACCGGCTGTCGATCATATAAATATAAACTATATGTAACATGGGGAAAGGATGAGAGACTGAAGGATGGTAAATCTAATTGAACCAATCAATCCAGTAGCAATAGATATAGGGATTTTACAGGTGCGCTGGTATGGGCTCATTATCGGGATCGGATTGCTCCTTGGGCTGTTCCTTGCGCTTCGTGAATCAGAAAAGCGGGGGCTGGCGAAAGAGACATTCCTCGACATGATCCTCTGGGCTGTGCCGATTTCAATTATTTCGGCAAGAATTTACTACGTTATTTTTGAATGGGACTATTATTCACAGCACCCGGAAAATATCATTAAAGTCTGGAATGGCGGAATCGCCATCCATGGAGCATTGATCGGGGCTGTTTTGACGGCAATCATTTTCTGCCGGATCAAAAAGATATCATTCTGGAAAGTAGCCGACATAGCGGCCCCGAGTATCCTTCTCGGGCAGGCAATCGGCCGCTGGGGCAACTTCATCAACCAGGAAGCCCATGGCGGAGAGGTATCCAGGGCATTCCTGGAAGGCTTTTACTTGCCGGATTGGATCATTAATCAAATGTATATTGAAGTGGATGGCGTATTTGCCTATTACCACCCGACATTCCTGTATGAGTCTCTATGGAACTTCTTGGGAGTCATCATCTTGCTTCTGCTTCGCAAAGTGAACATGCGACGGGGAGAACTGTTCCTTACATATGTCATTTGGTACAGTGTCGGCAGGTTCTTTATTGAAGGTTTGAGGACGGATAGCCTGATGCTTGCAGGTGACTTGCGTACTGCCCAGGTTCTTTCGATTATATTGATTGTCGTTTCCGTTGTGCTCATCGTTGTGAGAAGAGTCCGGGGGTTGAGTAAAGAACGTTATTTGGATGCTTAGAACAGCTTCATGAAAGAAGGGGAATGGTATGGGGCGTATATCATGGAAGAAGGGGTTGGCATCCGGGTTCCATACAACATGGCTTCTTGGCAAAATTGTATTTCCCGTCACTTTGCTTGTGACGATCCTTGGCTTTACGCCGATTTTACAAAAGATTGTAGATTTCATTGCCCCTGTCATGAAATTGTTCGGATTGCCTGGGGAAGCGGCTGTCCCTCTTGTTCTCGGTAATTTTTTGAACCTGTATGCAGGAATCGGCGCGATTCTTTCGCTGGAATTGACCGTCAAGGAAGTATTCATCCTAGCTGTAATGCTATCATTCGCGCATAATATGCTGATTGAAACTAGCGTTGCTTTGCGCGTCGGCGTCAGGCTATGGGTTGTGCTTGCTGTCCGCCTCGGCCTGGCTGCCATTTCGGCAATCATCATTAACCTAGTTTGGTCCGGCGGGTCTGAAACCGCGAAATATGGATTTGCCCAGCTGGACAGCCAGCATGTCGAAGGGGCAGGTCCCATTACCCTATATGCGCTGGAAAAGGCGGCTATGGGTGTGCTGCAGCTTGCGATCATTGTCATTCCCCTGATGGTTATGATTCAGGTTATGAAGGACCTGAAGTGGATGGATTATCTATCAGCCAAGATGGGGCCGGTGACGAAAAGGCTTGGGATGAGTGAGAATACATCATTCACGCTGCTTACCGGCCTCGTTTTCGGTTTGGCCATGGGGGCGGGTGTCATGATCCAGGCTGTAAGAGAGGACGGTGTCAGCAAGAAGGATGCCACTTTGGCCATCATCTTCCTTGTTTCCTGCCATGCTGTCGTGGAGGATACTGTCATCTTCATTCCTCTGGGCATACCCGTACTGCCCCTGCTGTTGATCAGGCTTGGGGTTGCAATTGCGCTGACTATGATTGTCGCCCATATATGGGGGAGGGCTGAACTCGCTCAAAGAAAGGAAGCAGAATTACCATATGAACCGTAATATTAATACAATCCTATTTGATTTGGACGGGACGCTGGTGAATACGAATGATTTGATCATCGCCTCTTTCACTGACACATTGAACCGTTTTTATCCGAATAAGTACAATAGAGAACAAATTCTTCAATTCATCGGGCCGCCGCTTGTTGAATCATTCAACAGTGTGGATCCGGGAAGGGTTGCAGAGCTTGTTGCGCATTACCGCGAACACAATTACAAGCACCACGATTTGCTTGTGACGGAATATGAAGGTGTGTTTGAGACGGTGGAGTCATTGAAGAAGCAAGGCTATAAGCTTGGAATCGTCTCCACCAAAATCAGGGAAGGCATCTACCGCGGGCTGAAAGCCGGCAGGATCGATCCCTTTTTCGATGTGATAGTCGGACTGGATGATGTTACGGCTGCAAAGCCGGACCCTGAACCGATCCATAAGGCGCTTCATATGCTTGGGTCGACGCCTGCGGAGGCAATGATGGTCGGCGATAACCACCATGATATTGAAGCCGGCAAAAATGCCGGTGTCCTGACGGCGGGAGTCGCCTGGACAGTCAAAGGAAGAGAGTACCTGAATACATTCAACCCGGATTACATGCTTGAGAATATGCGCGACTTATTAGATATTCTGCAGGTAAAAGCCGGATGAGAAAGACGGAGAGGCATAAGGTAACCGGAGCTAATTCTTTGTGGCATGTGTACAAAACAGTGCCGTTCTGGAAGGTTGTCCGCAACTTCATCGTTATACAGGCAGCCAGATATACACCTTTCCTCGCACTGAAAAGCTGGATGTACAAAACATTTCTCGGCATGAAGGTCGGTGACCAGACGTCATTCGCACTGATGGTCATGCTCGATGTCATGTACCCTGAACGGATATCTGTCGGAAGGAACACCGTAATCGGGTACAACACGACGATTCTCGCCCATGAATACCTGATCAAGGAATACCGGCTCGGGGACGTGAAAATCGGCAGCGAAGTAATGATCGGCGCCAACTGCAC
>CAKQBC010000096.1 GCA_934215995.1 uncultured Bacillus sp.
TTAGAATTAACGTTGACGTTTTGTTTTGTTTAGTTTTCAAAGAACATTTTCGTTATCGCTTGCCGAAGCAGCTTTTTCATTTTACCAGCTGACTTCTTTCTTGTCAACAACTTTTTTGTTTTTATTTTGTTTATCACCGAGAGGCGACTTTATTAATATAACATCTGTTAACAAAGTAAGTCAACAACTTTTTTAAGTTTTTATCTCTCAACTTTTTAAGTTGTTTGTCTCTCAACGACAGATACTAATATAACACCATTCACACATCGTTTCAATAGGTTTTCTTAAAAAGTTTTGTAGAATAATAAAGTTGTAAAATTAAGACACTTCATCCACTTCTTTTCTGTACTGACAACCACCGAATGCTCTTCTTGCAAAGAAAAAAGGCAGCTAACTGCAGCTGCCTTTCCACTTACTCATTTATCTTTGGCGCATGTATGGGAATAACAATACGTCACGGATAGATGGGGAGTTTGTCAAAAGCATTACCAGTCGGTCTACACCGATTCCGAGTCCGCCTGTTGGCGGCAATCCGAATTCCAATGCTTCGATGAAATCTTCATCCATTTCATGAGCTTCATCATTGCCCAGTTCTTTTTCTCTCAATTGCGCTTCGAATCGTTGTTTTTGATCAATCGGATCATTCAATTCAGTGAAGGCATTCGCATGCTCGCGGCCCACGATGAATAATTCAAAACGATCAGTGAAACGAGGGTCTTCCGCATTCTTCTTCGCAAGCGGAGAAATCTCAACAGGATGGCCATAAATGAATGTAGGCTGAATAAGCGTTTCTTCTACTTTTTGCTCAAAGAATTCATTCACGATGTGTCCGAACTCCATATGTTCAGTCACTTCAATTCCGTGCTCCTTAGCCAATGCCTGCGCTTCTTCCTTCGTCATGCGCTGCCAGAAGTCCACACCTGTTGCTTCTTTGACAGCATCAACCATGTGAATTCGTTTCCAGCGCGGAGTCAGGTCTACTTCGTATTCACCATATTGGACAACCGTTGTACCTTTTACTTCTTTTGCAATATGGGCGATCAGGTTTTCAGTCAAATCCATAATATCGTTATAATCCGCATATGCTTCATATAATTCGATCATCGTAAATTCAGGATTATGCCTTGTGGAAGTACCTTCATTACGGAATACGCGGCCGATTTCATAAACTTTTTCTAAGCCCCCGACAATCAGGCGTTTCAAATGAAGCTCAATGGCAATACGCATATACAATGTCATATCCAATGCATTATGGTGTGTAACGAACGGACGCGCAGAAGCTCCTCCGGCAATGCTGTGCATCATCGGCGTTTCCACTTCCAAATAGCCATTGTCATCCAGATAACGGCGCATCGCTTGGATAATCTTGCTTCTTTCGATAAATGTCCGTCTGCTTTCTTCATTTGTAATCAGGTCTACATAACGTTTGCGGTAACGTTCCTCTACATCTTTCAATCCGTGGAACTTATCAGGAAGCGGACGCAAAGCTTTCGTTAGGAAAGTAAATTCTTTTGCTTTAATGGAAAGCTCGCCAACCTGTGTCTTAAAGACAGTACCTTTGATTCCGATAATGTCCCCAAGGTCTGCATGCAGGAATTCTTCATAAGCTTCCTCGCCGATTGCATCCTTGCGCACATAAATCTGGATTTGTCCTCCAAGATCCTGGATGTGGGCGAATCCGGCCTTTCCTTTCCCGCGCTTTGTCATGATTCTTCCGGCAATAACAACTTCTTCGCCCTTTTCTTCAAGCTCTTCTTTTGAAAAATCGCTGAATGAATCAATGATCTCCCTGGATAGATGCGTACGTTCAAAACGCTTGCCGAAAGGATCTTTTCCTGCGTCAAGCATATGCTGCATTTTTTCTCTTCTTACCAACAGCTGGTCATTTAATTCTTCATGACTCATTATCTTTTCACTCCATTTTCTTTACTATCTATGTAATCAGCCCGTATCTCGAACTTTAATATCTTTATCCATTGTACACAAAGAATGGACAGAATACACCTATTTTCCTTTTAACCAATTATTATCAATAGTTCAAGCAAAAAAACTGCCAGCATTAAAACTGACAGTTTTTCCGAAAGAGGAATACATCAGACGGCTTGGTTTTCTGTTTCCAACTCAAGCTGCTTCTCGTTCTCTTCCACTAAACGTTCAAGCAAGCCAGCCATCTCTGCCCTCGTATTGCATTCATTTATTTCGTTGCGGACTTTGCCATTGCCGCGGATACCCTTCAGGTACCATGCAGCATGCTTCCTCATTTCACGTACGGCCACATGCTCGTTTTTCAGGTTGATCAATCGGTCTAAATGAAGCAGGCATACGTCTATTTTTTCACGTGCTGACGGTTCATCCAGCAACTCGCCTGTTTCAAGATATTTTACTGTCTGGTAAATCATCCATGGGTTCCCAAGAGCCGCACGGCCGATCATTACACCATCACAACCTGTCTCATCAAGCATTCTCTTAGCATCCTGCGGCGTTGTGACGTCCCCATTCCCGATAATCGGAATGTTGACACTTTCTTTTACTTCACGGATGATATCCCAGTTTGATGTTCCCTCATACATTTGGACGCGGGTCCTTCCATGAAGGGCAACCGCTTTTCCTCCTGCACGCTCTACAGCCTGCGCGTTTTGCACAGCGTAGATATGGGCAGGGTCCCAACCCATCCGCATTTTAACTGTTACCGGTTTTTCGACTGCATCTGTTACGGCAGCAACCATCTCATATATTTTATCCGGGTCAAGGAGCCACTTCGCGCCGGCATCCACTTTCGTAATTTTTGGCACTGGGCATCCCATGTTTATATCAATAATATCTGCGTTTGTATTTTTGTCAACGAACTGTGCCGCTTCCACCAATGAAGATTTCTCGCCGCCAAAAATCTGCAGGCTCAGCGGTTTCTCTCTTTCATCAATATATAGCATATCCAATGTTTTGGCGTTCTTGTACACGATTCCCTTGTCGCTGACCATTTCTGCACATACAAGGCCTGCCCCAAACTCTTTTACAGTCAATCGGAAGGCTGAATTGCATACTCCGGCCATAGGTGCCAAGACGACACGATTTTTCAGTTGGACATCTCCAATAGTAAACATATCGGTCATCCTCCTTTGTTGTTATATAATCATCCAAATATAAGAGATTCATTCACTTGGCGGAGCCAGCTCTTCCAGGGATATTTCCAGAACATCCGCAACTTCATGCAGAAATTGTTCTGAAGGCATGCGGTTTCCTCTCTCCATTTCCCCGAGGAGAGATACGGAAACATGCAGCTTTTTGGCCAACCCTTCTTGTGTGTATCCCTTTAGCTTTCTATATGCGCGAATTCGTCTTCCCCATTTTTCCGCTTCCATAATCTTACCCCTTCTTTATCCGGAATACCTTCTAGAACTGTTTGCAAAGGCCGGTTCATTGCTGGCAGCTGGATGTTCGGTTCTATTTCCACTAATGGAATGATGACAAATGCGCGCTCCTGCATTCTTGGATGTGGAATTGAAAGATTCTCTGCTTCAATATTTTCTTGATTAAACAGCAAAATGTCAAGGTCGATTGTACGGGGACCCCATCTGATCACCCTTTTTCTACCAAGCTCACTCTCAATCTCCTGGCACTTTTCAAGCAGTTCGAAGGCTGTATATGACGTTTCCAGCTTTAATGCTATATTCAGGAATTTTCCTTGATTTGTAAAACCGATCGGGTCCGTTTCGTAAACGGATGAAACAGCAATGACTGATATTCGGCTATCGTTGTCGAGCAGCTTCACTGCCTCGCTCAAGTAGCCTATACGGCCATCCAGATTGGACCCTAACGATAAGTATGCTACGTTCATTAAAAAGTGCGACTCCTTTTGATTTCAATTGCGACAGATTTGTAATGCCCAGGTATAGGAGGATCCGGTTTAATCACTTTCACAGTACATGCGTGCGCCATCGGGAATCCATCCAACACAGCCGCTGCAATTTTTTCAGCCACCGCTTCTACAAGCTTATACGGTTTTCCTTCTACAATTGACTTGCATACCTGATAAAGCTCCCCATAATTTATGGAATCCTCTATGTTATCGCTTTTTCCGGCAGCAGATAAATCCGCTTCGACCATAAGGTTCACCTTGAATCTTTGGCCAAGCCTTGTTTCTTCAGGGAAAACACCGTGATAACCGTAAAATTCCATTTCATCCACAAAAATCTTATCCACTCTATTCACCCTTTCCGACTAAAGCGTCCATCATGCGGGCAGCTTTCGCAACTTCCTTCACATCGTGCACCCGCACCATATGGCATCCCTTCTGGATCCCATAGCAAACTGTCGAGATTGTGCCTTCAAGCCTTTCCTCCACCGGCGCATCCAGGACTGCCCCGATCATCGACTTTCGGGATGTTGCCAGCAGTACTGGGTAGCCAAGCGCCACAAGATGATCGAGGTTTCTCATCATCTCTATATTTAATTGCAGGTCCTTTGCGAAGCCTATGCCTGGGTCAAGGATGATATTCTCATCTTTAACGCCTGCCTGCCTCATTAGAGCGATGCTTTCATAAAGATCGTTAAAGGCATCCCTTATAAAAGATTGATACGCCATCCCGCTTCGATTGTGCATAAGGATAATCGGTACATTGGCATCCGCCGCGACAGATGCCATCTGCCCGTCGGCTTTCCCTCCCCAAACATCATTAATGATATGCGCACCAGCCTCTATTGCCTGTTTGGCCACTTCCGCTTTATATGTGTCGATTGATAGTGGGACATCAACTTCCTTGGACACAGCCTCGATGATTGGAATGACGCGGGATAATTCTTCTTCCTGCGATACCGCCGCTGATCCCGGACGGGTGGATTCCCCTCCTATATCAAGTATATCTGCTCCATCCCCCACTAGCTTCTGCGCCTGAATAACGGCCCTTTCGACGGAGTTGTAGCGGCCTCCATCTGAAAATGAATCGGGCGTCACATTCAAGATGCCCATAATCAATGTCTTTTTTGAATAATCCAGCTGGTATGAACCGCACTGAATAATAGTTTCTGTTGTCAACGATCATCATCCTTATTATCTGTTTACTGAGTCCGTTTTCCACAAGGAGCAACGAAATGATTTATAATACTCCGATAAAGTTTTGGTGATTGTCCCATTCTTCCCTTCATATCTGCCTACATCGAGGATTTCTGTGACCGCCGTCATTTCCTGAATGGAATTGGTCAAAAAAACCTCCTCGGCATCTTGTAACTCCGTTAAAAAATAGCGTCCCTGTTCAAGGGGGATATCCATTTTATTCGCTAATCCCATTATAAACTTTCTTGTAATTCCTGGCAAAATTCCAACGGAAACATCAGGGGTATATAAAACATTGTTCTTTACCCAAAAGATATTAGAGGTAATGCCTTCAGCTATAAACCCCTCCTGTGAAAGGAAAATCCCCTCTTCGCCCCGAAAGGCGAGCATCTCCATCTTGGCAGCAATATTGTTGCCGAAGTGATGGCTTTTATGGCGGTGCAAAGTCGGAGGTGTATCTCTCCTTAAGGTTAAAATTCGAGCTTTCGTTTCCTTCAGCTCATCCTTGCCTCCTTCTAACGGACTGATGAACATCAAAACTGAAGGTTCCGTATAAGGCTTTGTCGGCATGCCTGCCTGCTCCCGGCCGGCTGATACATTAATCCGCACTCTCGCATCCACAATGCCATTCAAAGAAAGAAGCTTCTCCAAAATCAAAAGTACCTGCTCCCTCGTCAAAGGCATTTTGATAAACAGCTCTTCAAGTCCTTCTGCCATTCTCGTTAAATGGTCATCCAGCAGAAAAGGGTGGCCGCTATATATTCGTATCGTTTCAAACAAACCCATGCCATATAAAAATCCATGATCAAAAGGCGAGATAGAGGCCCGCTCTTCTTCTACGTACTTTCCGTTCACATAGATGATCATTTATACGCACCCAGCCGTTTCCGCCGGCTTGTTCACTTCAAGGAAACGGGCAAGCAATTCCTTCCCGTACTCCGTCAAAATCGACTCAGGATGAAATTGGACCCCCTCTACAGGCAAATCCTTATGGCGAATCGCCATAATTTCACCGGCGTCCGTCCAAGCAGAAATTTCAAAACAAGGCGGGAGTGTTTCTTTTTCCACAATCAATGAATGATACCTTGTCGCCTTGAAGGGATTTGGAACACCGGCAAAAATCGTTTTTCCATCATGATAGACTGCAGATGTTTTGCCATGCATCAATGTTTTCGAGCGGATTACCTTTCCGCCGAATGACTGTGCTATTGCTTGCTGGCCTAAGCATACACCGAAAATCGGTATAAGCCCGGAAAAATGCTCAATTACGCTAAGGCTGATACCAGCTTCATCCGGACTGCATGGACCGGGGGAAATAAATATATATTCCGGATCCAGAGCTTCAATTTCTTCCAATGAGATTTCATCATTCCGCTTAACAAGCAAGTCTTTTCCCATTTCACCTAAATACTGGACGAGATTATAAGTGAAGGAATCATAATTGTCGATCATCAGAATCATCTGTTCACACCCCCTGCAAAATCAAACCGGTCTGCATTTTCCTTTGCTTTCCACAACGCTGCCGCTTTTTTCAGGCTTTCTTTGTATTCACATTCAGGCACTGAATCAATTACGACTCCTGCCCCGGCCTGGATGTGTGCATATCCGTCTTTTGCGAACAAAGTCCGGATCACAATGTTCAGTTCCATGTCCCCATTAAAACCGATCCAGCCAATCGAACCGGTATATAAGCCTCTTCTGACAGGCTCCAGCTCCTCGATTATTTCCATCGTCCTTACTTTCGGAGCACCTGTGATTGTACCGCCAGGAAACACAGCATTGATCACATCATACTCATCACATGCCTCTTTCAGTTGTCCTTGGACATTCGATACGATGTGCATAACATGGGAATACTTTTCTATCACCATAAACTCATTGACTTCCACAGATCCGTATTCACACACCTTGCCCAGATCGTTCCTCTCAAGGTCGACAAGCATCACATGTTCTGCGCGTTCTTTTTCACTATTAATCAGTTCATTTGCCAGCCGTATATCTTCCTCATCGTTTTTCCCGCGCGACCGGGTACCGGCAATCGGCCTTGTACTGAGCCGGGTCCCCTTCTTTTTGACGAGCAGTTCAGGCGAACCGCTTACAACCTGGAAATCTGGTGTATGAATATAGCTCATATACGGCGAGGGGTTCAGTTTCCGCAAACATGAGTAGATATCTATAGGGGCGGCGCCAAGAGGGCTTGTTTGCCTGACAGATAGATTCACCTGAAAGATATCTCCCTGGCTTATATAATCTCTTATACGTCTGACAGCATGAATAAATTCCGGCTCAGACATAGAGACAACTGGATGTTCAGGAGATATCGGGCGTGCCGCACTGCCGGCTTTCTTTTGCTTGCGTATAAGGGACCTGTTAAAATCATCCTTCATTTGCTGAATTCTGAAGGAACATGATTCTGATTCCTCCCCGGTTCCTGTTTTCAAAAACCAAACAACATTTTCCTGATGGTCAAAAACCGCTGCTTCATTGAAAACCAAAAAGTATAAAATTGGTGTATGTAAATCATCCTCTGCCATTTCAGGCAATTTTTCTATAAAGCGGGCATAGTCATAGCTGATAAAGCCGATAGCTCCCCCCTGAAAATCAGGCAACCCTTTTTCATATGAAACGGAGTGATTCCCCATCCATTGTTTGACACAATCCAGAGGGTTTCCCTCCATGGTTACTTGACTGCCCGAAGAATCAAAAATGTGCAATCCATTTTTATTCCCCTGAAGAATATAATCAGGGGCTATTCCGCAAATGGAGTATCTTCCTCCCCTGCCGCTCTCCAACAAAACATGGTGGCTCCGGCCTTTTGATAGATCGGTATAAGCAGAAAAAAACTCCTCAGCGGAAGCTTGCTGTTTCTTATGAAAGACCTTCTTCAATCCAATATCCTCTCCCAAAAATCAATTTATCTAAGTGTACTATGCAGGGAAAGAAATATATAGTGGTGGATATCGTTATATTTCATAAAAAAATACCCCGAATAACTTCGGGGTATCAGTGTGTAGACAAATTCAATTTTGAGCATTTTTCTTTGAAGTTGCACCTCAGACTGATTGAAAACGTTTGTCAGTCG
>CAKQBC010000097.1 GCA_934215995.1 uncultured Bacillus sp.
TTCTATCGTAATTTTCTAAATTATATCATTATTAGAAAAAATAGAGGGGTTAGGTCAATTGCGAACTACGCAGGAGCGTTGCTTTCTGTGTTGCCGATTGTGAACTTTGCAAATAAAAGCGGGTAACCTGCAAATAAAGATGTTAATTTGCAAATAAACTGTTAGAACCTGCAAATAAATGGCCAATGCTGCAAATAAAGGTGGGATTTTTGCAAATAAACCACTGCACACAGCGGCTTTTTATAAAAAGAAAGACAGAGAGACTAAACCCCTCTGTCTTTCCGCTAAAGCCATTTAGAAAATCGAAAATAAAATGACCGCTAAAATCACACCAAGTATCGGAACAATTACTGTCAATGCACCAAATGCCGGATAGGCATCCTTATGCGATTCACCGCAGATTGCACGGATGGTTGTCACAACGTAGCCGCCATGCGGCAAGGAATCAATCGATCCGGATGATATCGCCACAACACGATGGAGTTCACTTGCATTGACACCCATATCCAGATAATGCGGGGCAAGCAGCGGCAGTGCGATGGATTGGCCACCTGAAGCAGAGCCGGTCAGTCCGGCAATGACAGCAACAGCCAGAGCTCCACCGATTAAAGGGCTTCCCGGAATGCTTGTCATGGCATCAACTGCACTTGCAAAGGCAGGTGTTGCTTTAGCCACACCGCCAAAGCCGACAACCGCGGATGTATTGGCAATGGCAATCAATGCGCCAATCGTTCCTTCAGACACGGCTCCCCATACATTCGTAAAATACTTGCGGTTAAGAAAATAGGTTGCAAAGCAGCCGCTCAATAACGCGATAATCAGGGCTGACTGTGCCAATGAATCATGGAAGATAAATGAAATCACAAGGACGACCAAGAGCGGGATCATACTTAACATCGGGCTTGGCAGGTTTTCGCGGATCAACGCAGAATCCGTTTCTCTTGCCTCAAATTTTTCTCCATTGCGGATCGCCTTGTTAATCATTTTCTTCAGCCACCAGTATCCAAATGCCATCATAAAGACAGCAACAATGAAGCTGACTTCCCAGGCAGCATACGGGGAAGTTCCCAGGAATTCAATCGGAATCCAGTTTTGGATTTCCGGTGAACCGGCTGACGTCATGGTAAATGTCGTCGAGCCGAAGGCAAGAGCTGCCGGTATGAACCTTCTTGGCAGGTTGGCTTCCTTAAATAGGCTCAATGCCATTGGATAGACGGAGAATGCAACAACAAACAGACTTACACCGCCATAGGTTAAGACCGCACAGGCAATGACAACAGCCAACGCTGCCCGTTTCATGCCAATCTTGCCGATAATCCATTTGGAAACACTGTCTGCTGCTCCGCTATCCTCCATTAGTTTTCCAAAAATGGCACCGAATAAGAACATCAAATACCAGGATGTAATAAATCCGGCAAATCCGTTCATATAGTTGGTTAGAAAATTGACTTCACCCTCGCCTGCCAGCTGAGGAAAAATCGGTAATCCACTGAATATTGCAACAATAAATGCAGCAAGAGGGGCAGCAAGCAGCAGGTTCATCCCTCTCATCGTTAAATAAATGAGCAGCACGATACCCCCAAGCAATCCAATCATACTTAGCATAAGATCCTCCTATCCCGAAAACCCCTGCCTTCTCTCCATCACCTTCTGTCCGCTACTGATCCTCTTTCCACCAAATGCCCTTCTATTCTTTGAATTTCAGGGGCGTCCATATCCCCGTTAATGTGCTCCAAAAGAAGGTTAATCGAATAATCGACCATTTCATCAACCGGCTGATGCCAGGTGGTTAATTCATAGGATGACCAATCTGACATAGCCACATTGTCAAAGCCTATGACCGAAATATCCTCAGGGATTCTGATACCCTGTTTTTTCAGATAATCCATTGCGCCAAAAGCGGATATATCATTTGCACAGAAGATGGCATCTATCTTTTTATCCTGTTCCAGCAGCTTTTCCGCTGCTGCAAATCCTCCTTCATACGAATAAAGGCCGTTTTCGGTTAAAAAGGAAGAGATGCCGTGTTCTTTCAAAGCTTCCTGGAACCCATTTTTCCGATCCACTGTTGTTGATGTATTCATCGGTCCGGAGATAAAGGCGGGATTTTCATGTCCTTTTTCTATCAAGTAGTGCCCTATCCTTTTGCCGGCAGCAAAGTTATCGCACACAACAGCACTGCTTAAGGAATCGTTCACATATCGGTTAAACAGGACGACCGAGATGCCATTGCGGGTAAACTTCTGTACAGTCGAAGAGGTCAAAAGCGCATCTGTGATGATGGCTCCCTCCACGCTGTACTCTATTAAATGGCTCACTTCATCCTCTTGGATCTCGTTATTCTGGGAGTTGATAAACATTACCTTGTACCCTTTTTCAGCCAGCCTGCTGTAAAACTTATCGAGGATTTCCGGATAAAAAGGGTTCTGGATATTCCGCATGACAATCCCAATGATGCGGGACTGATTCGTGATCAGGCCGCGGGCAATGGCATTCGGCTGATAGCCCAGCTGTTCAGCAGCCTCCAGAATAAGCTTTTTCTTTTTTGATGAGATACTTGAATTTTCACTAAAAGCCCTGGACACGCTCGATTGCGAAACGCCTGCCAGCCGAGCGACATCCATGGCTGTCACTTTTTTATTTTTCAACGCATGTTCCTCCTGCCTGAATCTAGACAGAGAAATTATAACAGATTTTGCTTACTTCACGAGGCTGCTATAGCGCTTCACACGAAGGTCAGCTTGTGCCTGATGTCCTTTAAAGCCTTCAAGGTCGCATAAACGGGATGCATATTCACCGATTTTTGCACTTGCTTCAGGCGTTGTTCTCTGGTATGTGCACGTTTTCAGGAACTTGCCAACCCATAGGCCGCCAGTGTAGCGTGCTGCCTTTTTGGTTGGAAGCGTATGGTTTGTGCCAATGACTTTATCCCCGTAAGCAACGTTCGTTTCTGGCCCAAGGAAAAGCGCTCCATAGTTGGTCATGTTTTCAAGGAAGTAGTTTGGATCCTCAGTTAATACCTCCACGTGCTCATAAGCCAATTTATCCGCTTCCACTACGGCTTCTTCCAGGCTGTCAACAAGAATGATAGAACCGTAATCTTTCCATGCCGCGCCTGCAACATCTGCTGTTGGAAGAGTCTCAAGCTGGCGTTCAATTTCTGCCACTGTTTCGTTCGCCAGTTTCTCTGAAGTTGTAATCAGGCATGCCGGAGAGTTAGGTCCATGCTCAGCCTGTCCTAATAAATCCGTTGCAATTATTTCAGCATCGGATGTTTCATCCGCAATGACAAGAACCTCAGTTGGGCCTGCAAACAGGTCGATTCCCACTCTGCCATATAATTGACGCTTTGCTTCTGCAACAAATGCATTACCAGGGCCAACCAGCATATCAACCGGCTCGATTGTTTCTGTTCCGATTGCCATTGCACCCATCGCCTGGATTCCGCCAAGAAGGTAAATCTCGTCAGCGCCTGCAAGATGCATCGCGGCTACGGTTGCGGAAGGAATTTCTCCTTTAATCGGAGGTGTACATGCAATTACGCGCTTAACGCCTGCCACTTTCGCTGTCAAAACACTCATGTGGGAGGAAGCAACCATCGGGTAGCGTCCGCCGGGAATATAGCATCCTACACTGTTTACCGGAATGTTTTTATGGCCAAGGAACACGCCAGGCAATGTTTCTACTTCAATATCCTGTAATGCTGCTTTCTGGTGCTCGGCAAAATTGCGGATTTGCTCTTGAGCAAATTTGATGTCATTGATCGTTTGTTCAGGTACAGATGCCACAATCTCCTGAATTTGCTCATCACTTAATCTGAATTGTTCCGGTGACCATTTATCAAACTGCTCAGAAAGCTTGCGGACCTCTGAATCGCCGTTCTCTTCAATATTTTTAAGAACCGCGCTTACCGCTTCCCTTACTTTTACGTCTGCTTCCTGTACTTCTTGATCATTTTTCCCCTGTTTTAAGAAAGTTGCCATTTGATATCACTCCAAGTTATTTATTTTTGAATACGTATGCAAAAATCTGTAAAAAATTAAATGGCTGTCCATCCGCCATCTACTTTTATCGTATCGCCTGTAATAAACTTTGATAGATTGGAAGAAAGGAATAGTGTGGCTGCCGAAACATCCCCGGCATCCGCAAGCTTTCCAAGCGGAATCCTGCTGTAGACTTCCTTTTCGAATTCCTTGTCTTCGAACATTTTTGAAGTCAGCTCCGTTTCAATAAAGGTCGGAGCCACTGCGTTCACATTAATCCCATGGGAGGCCCATTCCACCGCAAGTGCTTTCGTCAGCT
Source organism: uncultured Bacillus sp. (assembly GCA_934215995.1). Classification (GTDB taxonomy): domain Bacteria; phylum Bacillota; class Bacilli; order Bacillales; family DSM-1321; genus Bacillus_AD. The sequence goes on from CAKQBC010000097.1 coordinate 4,303, forward strand.
GTACCATGCCGCCTTTGCTGGCACAATAAGCCGCCCGCTTGTAATAGCCGACAAAGGCCATCTGGGAAGCAATGTTGACAATTTTGCCGGATTGATTCGGGATCATATATTCGGCTGCTTTCTGGCTGCAGAAGAAGGCTGCCTTCAAATTGGTGTCAAGCGTCAGGTCCCAATCCTCTTCTGTCACTTCCATAGCAGGCTTGGCCCGGTTAATTCCCGCGTTATTTACCAGCACATCGAGAGAACCCATATAATCGACTGCCGCTTCTGTCATTCTTTGAATCTCTGAAACATTGTTTAAATCAGCGGAAACATAGAAGCTTCTGCGATTGAATTTTCTCAGTTCTTCGGTTGTCTGCTGCAGAGCCTCTTCATTTCTCCCCACGATTACAACCTTCGCTCCGTTTTTGGCAAAGGAAAGGGCGATATCCCTTCCGATTCCTTTGCTTCCGCCTGTCACAAGCACCGATTTATTCTCAAGATCGGGAAAGTTCTTCATACCATTCCTCCATCATATTAATTGGATTCCCAGATCCTTTTTCAAAAAGCGGATCAGCTCTGCTTCCCTCTTCTGGTTGTATTGTTTGGAAAAAGCCTCATCCCACTTGTAGTAGCCTTCACCCGATTTATCGCCGAGCTTCTGTTCTTCTACAAGCTTCTTTAAAATCGGCAGGGATTCCTCAGCATTGGATAAATGCTGGAACAGATAATCAGAGATGGCTGAGAAGACATCCAGTCCGCCCATATCGGCCGTCATCAATGGGCCTGAAACCGGCAGCCTGCGTCCAATGCCGTAAGTTACTGCGTCATCAATATCTTCTTTGCTCGCGATGCCTTCCTCCAAAAGATACTGGGCTTCACGGAAGAGTGCATATTGAAGGCGATTGCCGACAAAACCGGGAATCTCTTTTTTCACTTCAATCGGCTTTTTCTTCATTTGCTTTAAGAGCTGAAAAGATCTTTCCACAGCTTCATCGCCAGTCTTCTCACCCCGTACGACCTCTACGAGAGGAATCAGATGAGCCGGGTTCCAGAAGTGCGTCACCACTGTCCGTTCCGGAAATGCTGTCTTGGAGGCAATCTCCGTTGGACTGAGGCCGGAAGTATTGCTGGCCAGAATGACATCTGGAGCACAAAGAGCGTCAAGACGCTTAAATAAGTCAATCTTTAATTGAATGTTTTCCGGTACAGCTTCAATTACAAAAGTAGCATCCGTGACCGCTTCTTCAACAGATACGGTCATTTTAATATTTTCCTGAATTTGGGCAGCTTCCGAATTGGATAAAATACCGTTATCGAGCATAACCTCAAGCTTCTTCAGCATATTGGTCCAGCCCTGTTCCAGGTCGGCGTCACTGATGCCCTGCATTTTCACACTCAGTCCGGCCCAGGCCGCATTAAGCGCAATGGAATGGCCCATCGTGCCGCACCCAAGCACAGCTATTCTCTCCATTCGCTCACCAACTTTCTGAAATTTCTACTTTTTGAATACGTATTCAATATACTATGTAAGCGCTATAATTTCAAGTTAAAATACTAAATTATGAAATTATTTTGTGCTTCTCTCATCCGGGAATGCAGTGTTTGCAAGGGTTTCCCGGGTTCAATCAAACGTTTGATTGATTTTAACAAAATGACTGAGAGATCAATCCCTGCCAGGCCGCTGCTTGGGGGACAGGCTGACTGTCACTTGTCCCGTAAATTTCAACATTACTAATAGAAACTGGAAACCTGCAAATAGAAAAGCTCATTTTGCAAATAGATTGCTTGAATCTGCATATAGAATGATCAAATCTGCATATAGAGGGGAGAATTCCGCAAATAGGCCGTTTCGCACAACTGCTTTTATAAAAAAAAGACAGAGAGCATGATCCCCCTGTCTTCTCTTATATGATTAAGTATCTAAAAACGTCTTTCCCTTCAGCTGATCCAATGTCACAACAAAGTCGTGCAGCAGTTTGTAGGAGTTCTCCATATCATCCAGGTCAACGACTTCAATAGGAGTATGGGTATAACGGGATGGGATTGAGATAACACCCGTTGTGACGCCTTTATTGGTCATATGTATGGCTCCGGCATCAGTTCCGATTCCCATGAAGACTTCATGCTGATATGGAATATTCCCTTCTGCCGCCACTTTTTCGAGGTGCTGAGTGACAAGCGGATGGGCAATCAGTGATTTATCAGCAATTTTGATGCAAGGGCCGCTGCCAAGGCTTCTAGTGCCTGTCATTAGGACATCAAATGTGTCGCTGGTTGGGGTTGTATCAAGTGCCAGCGCAAAGTCAGGATCTACGGCAGCAGATACAACGGAAGCCCCTCTCAATCCTACTTCCTCCTGAACCGTAAATGCCCCGTAGATGTCGCCATGCTGTGCCCCATTTCCTCCGATGTTTTGAAGTAAGCGGATCAGCAGTGCGCAGCCTGCCCGGTCGTCCAAAGCTTTGCCAATAACACGGTTATTTCCTATTTTTTTGAACTCTGTGCCATAGCTGATGGGCTGTCCAACCTTGATTCCCATTTCCATCGCTTCTTCTGCCGTACGGGCTCCGATATCAATATAAAGATCACGGTGGCTGGAAATGCGTTTTGGATCATCCCATTTCACATAGTGGGCTGAAATGGTTCCGATCACTCCATCCACAGTGCCATTTTCAGAACGGACCTTAACTGGCAATGATAAAAGGATCCGGTCATCGAATCCGCCTAGTTTTTCAAATCGGATTAACCCATTGTCTTCAATCTTTTTTACAATAAATCCAATTTCATCGGTGTGAGCTGCAATGACTAAAGAAGGAAAATCCGGGTTATTTCCTTTCTTTTTCACAATCAGGTTTCCTACCGAATCGACGTGGTATTCATCCACATAATCCTTCACTTCATTTAAGATAAATCTTTGAACATCCTGTTCAAAACCGCTGGGACCCACAATATCACACAGGCCTTTCAATAATTCATACACAGTGAAACCCTCCCTTTAATTTGAAAAGAAATCCCCCGCGTTTGCAGGGGCTTCTTGCTGTTAATTCGTCAGGTAAACCTTCGTAAAATCATCATCTTCCATTGGGTGTGCAGTGAATCCCTGGACATAGCCCGCCATTGCGATTGGCGGTGTTGTATGAGCAAGAGTCACCCATGGGGCATCCTTGTGGAAAATTTCCTGAGCCTGCTCGTAAAGCTTTGCACGTTCGTCCTGATCAAATGTTACACGGGCATCCTGCAAAAGCTTCGTGAATTCTTCGTTTTCATAGAACGCACGGTTGCTGGCAGGTTTAGCAGTATTTGTTGCACTCAGGTTCGGGAAAAGGAAGTTATCCGGATCGGCCATAACGCCTGTCCAGCCGTATAATCCCATTGGATGTTCCCCGTTTCCTGACTTTTGAAGGTACGTTGCCCATTCATAGGTAACGATTTCCGCTTCAATGCCGATTTTCTTCAGGTCTGCCTGAATAGCTTCTGCCACCTTCATTGGCTGCGGCATATATGGTCTTGGATTGCTCATTGCCCAAAGCTGGGTTTTGAATCCATCTGGATATCCTGCTTCTGCCAATAGTTTTTTCGCTTCTTCCACATTGAATTTGTAGTCTTCAATGCTGTCATTATAGCCCCAAAGCACAGATGGGAATGGATTTTTCGCTACCTCTGCATAACCATTATAG
>CAKQBC010000098.1 GCA_934215995.1 uncultured Bacillus sp.
GCGTCAGACCGGCGAAGACGCGAATAGAACAAGAGGTTCATGAGCGGACGAGCCGGGCAAGCAACAAAGAATGCGAGCGTTTGTCAACAGTCTGATACCCCGAATAACTTCGGGGTACCTTGATCATCGTTTATTCAAAATTATATAGCGGCGTGCTTAAGTATCTTTCCCCGTTACTTGGAAGGATTGCTACCACTTTCTTGCCTTTGCCAAGCTCTTTCGCCACTTTCAGCGCGGCGGAGATGGCAGCACCTGATGAAATGCCTCCCAAGATGCCTTCTTCTTTGGCTGCACGACGTGCATATTCAAATGCTTCATCGTTTCCGATTGTAATAATTTTATCGTATACGTCAGTATTCAGGATGTCCGGAACAAAGCCGGCACCGATTCCCTGGATTTTATGAGGGCCAGGTTTTCCGCCGGAAAGAACTGGAGAGTCGGCCGGTTCAACGCCGATCACTTGGATTTCAGGATAAGCTTCGCGCAATACTTCTCCTACACCTGTAATCGTTCCTCCAGTACCTACGCCAGAAACAAAAGCATCCACTTTGTCGCCTTCAAAAGCTTCGACGATTTCTTTGCCTGTTGTTCTTCTATGCACATCCGGATTCGCTTCGTTTTTGAATTGCTGCGGCATGAAGTAGCCATTTTCCTTCGCTAGTTCTTCCGCTTTGCGAATTGCTCCGCCCATGCCTTCAGGACCAGGAGTCAATACAAGTTCCGCTCCATAAGCACGAAGCAAGTTTCTGCGTTCCATGCTCATCGTCTCAGGCATAACGAGAATTGCCTTATACCCTTTTGCTGCAGCAATCATTGCCAGGCCGATTCCAGTATTCCCGCTTGTAGGCTCAATGATCGTTGAATCTTTTGAAAGCTGGCCGCTTTCTTCAGCCGCCTCGATCATCGCAAGCGCAATACGATCCTTAACGCTGCTACCTGGGTTGAAGTATTCCAATTTTAGATATACATCTGCACTATTATCATCAACTAAACGATTCAATTTCACTATTGGTGTTTGACCTACTAAATCTGCTACTGAGTTTGCTATTTTTACCATTCCATCCACCATCCTTAATACCGAGTATTTTTATTGGTTTTATTAAAATTTACCCTTTCCCGGGCTTTTTGTCAATTAATAAGCAGCCCATTTTTTATAATATATAAAACTGTTTGCCAAGTGGTTCATTAACTCTGATTAACTGACTGTATGCCCCATTGATTAACGTGCACTTTTGCCGAGATGCCGGCTTTTTATTGCCTTTCTTAGGATTTGCGTATCCAGACAAAAAGAAGAGCCTACATTGTGTAAGCTCTTCTTTACTCTTCCGTCCCATACTGCCATTCAACATCAAGCTCGTTCCAGAAATAATCCGCATTGATGGCGCCATTCATTTGCGCCACTGCCAATTGCCTCTCAATCATGCTTTTTACTTCTTTGTAACTGAATGTTTTCCCTTTTACCTTTTCATGAAGGTAGATGATGGCATAGCCTTCATCCAGTTTGATTGGTTTTGAAAACTTGCCGGGCTTCAGGTCAGCCGCTTGTTTGACGTATGAAGAAGGGTATCGGCTGCTTTTCTTTGTGACATAGCCGATGTCGCCGTCCTGGGATGAAGAGGCGTCATCAGCCGATTGTTCCATAGCAAGGACAGAAAAGGATGCCCCGTCCTTCAGCTCCTCATAAATCTGCTGGGCTTGTTTTTTTTCTTCGACAACTATATGGGAAAGATGGTAAGCTGTCGGCGTCTTATAATTATCTTCGTTCTTATCGTACGCTGCCTTGACTTCACTCTCCGGAATCTCGACATCCTGGACCAGCAGCTTTTCGAGCAGGATATTTGCCCTGATCTGTTCTTCCCAATCGGCAGTCTGCAGGTATTGCTGATCATAGGAGCCATATAACGCCTTTATAAACGTAAGTTCCGTCTCCAATTCTTCATCAGAGACGGAAATGTTATTCTTTTCGGCAGCCTGATCGATCACTTCCTCATTAACGAGGTCCCGCAAAACAGCTGACCCGTACCGTTCCTCCAATTCACCCCAAAGCTCCTGTTTTGTGATGGCGGTGTCCCCGATTACGGCCACTTCCTGATTCTTCTCTCCGTTCAGCCATACCGCTATAAAAATCGTAAGCAACTCGATCACAAGCAGTCCGGCAATCACATAAAGCAAATGCTTTTTTGCTAAAGGTTTTATCTTTAGTGCTGAGCCTCTTCTTCTAATTGTTCCAGTTCCTCCTTAGTGAAGTGATACTTCTCATTGCAGAAATGGCAGTGCGCTTCGGCCTGGCCTTCTTCATCAATGATTGCCTGGATTTCCGCTTTCCCCAGGCTGATCAACGCATTGGAAAATCGTTCTTTTGAGCAGGTACAGCTGAATGAGACCGGCATTTTTTCTAGTATCTTGACGTTTCCTTCCCCAAGCAGAACCTCGAGAATTTCCTCAGGCGTTTTTCCTGCCTGAATCAATTTTGAAATAGGAGGAATCGTTTTTAATCTTTCCTCAATAGCTGTGATTGTCTCATCATCTGTTCCCGGAAGCAGCTGCAGAATAAATCCGCCGGCGGCGAGAATTGTATTATCCGGATTCACAAGTACACCCACACCGACAGAAGACGGCACTTGTTCGGACGTCACAAAATAATAAGTGAAATCTTCGCCGAGCTCTCCCGAAACAATCGGCGTCTGCCCTGTGAAATGTTCCCTTAAGCCGAGGTCTTTTACGACAGTAATCATCCCGTTATTTCCTACTGCACGGGCAACATCAAGCTTGCCGTGTTCATTCAGGTCAAAGTGGGTTTGCGGGTTTGTCACATAGCCCCTGACATTCCCTTTTGCATCGCTATCGACCAAAATGACACCGATCGGGCCGCCGCCATCAATTTTTATGGTCAGCTTGTCTTCCCCTTTCAGCATGGCTCCCATCATGACGCCGGCAGTCATTGAACGGCCGAGTGCAGCCGATGCTGTCGGCCATGTATAATGGCGTCTTTGGGCTTCACTGACAGTCTCTGTAGTGGCCGCTGCATATGCACGGACTTGTCCATTGTAGCCAAGTGCTTTTATTAAATAATCTTTCATCAATTAACGCTCCTTATTTTACCCATGCTTCTTTGCATGCTCTTTGTTTTTATCATAAATGAGGCTAAGCCCCTTCAAAGTCAAAAATGGGTCGACAATATCAATGACATCTGACTCCGCAGCGATCAAGGATGATAGTCCCCCGGTTGCGATAACCTTAGGTTCTACTGGACTTTGCGCTTTCATTCGGGCAACAATTCCCTCGACTTGCCCAACATAGCCATACAGTATGCCTGCCTGCATCGCACCCACTGTCGTTTTGCCGACAATGGATTCCGGCTTGGCAATTTCTATCCGCGGAAGCTTGGCTGCTTTCGTGTACAGTGCTTCAGTGGAAATCCCGATTCCAGGTGCAATCGCCCCGCCCATGTATTGCATATGTTCATTGATATAGCAATACGTAGTGGCTGTTCCGAAATCAACAATGATTAACGGTCCCCCATATTCATGGATGGCTGATACAGCGTTTACAATCCGGTCGGCTCCCACTTCTTTCGGGTTATCGTATTTTATATTCAAGCCTGTTTTGATGCCTGGCCCAACAACTAAAGGACTAATGCCGAAATATTTCACGCACATTCTCTCAAGGGCTGCCATGATTGGAGGCACTACAGAAGAAATGATAATGCCTTCAATGTCAGTAGTCTTTAATCCGTCATGCTCGAGCAAGGATTTGATCAACATGCCATATTCATCTTCTGTCTTATTGCGGTTTGTCTCTATACGCCAATGGTACTTCAACTCGGATTGATCATATACACCCAATACAGTGTTCGTATTGCCTACATCCAGTACAAATATCATTTCTTTTCACCACTTTATCCTTTTCATCAATATACTTACACATCATATCATATTTACGAAAAAGTAAGAACTATGAAGCAGAGCCTCAAATATCCACTGAATGAATAAAGGGACACTAAAAGAGCGGCCCCTGCATTGCATCAGCAGGGCCGCTCTTTGTTTACTATTTACAGTTTTTTGTTATCTTCGTCCGGGAATGATAGAGGCTTATCCTGTGGACGGCCTTCCTGAATTGGAGGAGTCTGTTCGCTTTCGCGCTGTTCCTTGATTTCAGGAGTATCGCCTTCCTCCACTGGAGGGTTCACAGCTTGCTCCTCTTCATTTTTGGAACCGATGTTCACTTTTACATCGCTGTCTTCGTTGCCATCGGACTCCAAATTGCCGTTCAGAGATTTATATGCGCGTTCAGGCAGCTTTCCTTTTTCAAACAAATGCTTGATTTGGTCAGCATCCAACGTTTCTACTTCAAGCAACGTATTAGCGATCAAGTCCAGCTTATCTCTGTTCTCAGTAAGGATCTGTTTCGCGCGTTCATAAGATTCCTTGATGATCCGTTGAATTTCAAGATCAATTTCATAAGCAATGGCATCTGAGTAGTTTTGCTCATTGTTGAAATCGCGTCCAAGGAATACTTGCCCGCCTTGTGATTGTCCGAACTGCAATGGTCCAAGCTTATCGCTCATACCGAATTCGGTTACCATCCGGCGCGCAATTCCAGTAGCGCGTTGGAAGTCGTTATGGGCTCCCGTGCTGACTTCGCCAAACACGATTTCTTCAGCGACACGGCCGCCGAGCAATCCGACAATCTTATCAAGAAGCTCAGGCTTTGTCATGAAGAAACGGTCTTCTTTCGGAAGCATAACAGCGTATCCGCCTGCTTGGCCCCTCGGTACAATTGTTACCTTATGGACAACTTCAGCTTCATCCAGCACTACGCCTATTACTGTGTGGCCGGCTTCATGGAACGCAACAATATTGCGTTCTTTCTTGGATATTACGCGTGTTTTCTTCGCTGGTCCGGCGATGACCCGGTCAGTTGCTTCATCGATATCGCCCATATCGATTTTCTTTTTATTTTGTCTGGCAGCAACAAGGGCTGCTTCGTTCAGCAGGTTTTCCAGATCTGCACCGGAAAAGCCTGGTGTTCTAGTTGCCAGAGCCTTCATATTCACACTTTCATCAAGCGGTTTATTTCTGGCGTGTACCTGAAGGATCGCTTCACGTCCTTTAACATCGGGACGGCCCACTGTAATTTGGCGGTCAAAACGTCCTGGGCGCAATAGGGCTGGGTCCAGGATATCCGGGCGGTTGGTAGCGGCGATGATGATGATTCCTTCATTCACGCCGAAGCCGTCCATCTCAACCAGCAATTGGTTCAATGTTTGTTCACGCTCATCATGGCCGCCGCCTAGTCCAGCGCCACGTTGGCGTCCCACTGCATCAATCTCATCGATGAAAATGATACATGGGGCATTTTTCTTGGCATTTTCAAATAGGTCACGGACACGTGATGCCCCGACACCTACGAACATCTCAACAAAGTCTGATCCGGAAATCGAGAAGAATGGCGTGCCTGCTTCTCCGGCCACCGCTCTTGCAAGCAATGTTTTACCTGTACCCGGAGGTCCAACCAAAAGGACACCTTTCGGGATGCGGGCTCCCAGTTCCGCGAATTTCCGTGGGTCTTTAAGGAATTCAACAACTTCCACCAATTCCTGTTTCTCTTCATCCGCACCGGCTACATCCCGGAAACGGACTTTTTTCTTCTCATCGTTATAAAGCTTCGCTTTGCTCTTTCCGAAATTCATTACTCGGCCGCCGCCGCCTTGGGCCTGGCTTAATAAGAAGAAGAAGAGGATGAACATGATTACCAATGGGATGATGCTGCTCAGGAATGTTACCCAGCCGCTTGTCTCTTTAGCCATTTCTGTCGTGTTTTCGACATTGTGCTCAGTGGTTGCAGCATCAAGCCTTGACATGACTTGTTCACTGTTTACGATGTTAGTCGTAAAGAATTCATCCTTATCTGCGCCTTTATACTGCCCGGTGATGGCATATACATTTCTCTCAGGCTGCAATGTATAACTTTTGACTTCACCATTCTCTAACTTCGTAAAGAATTCTGCTTGGGTTATATTGTTTTCAGTAGCATTATCGTTGGTGAAAATACTCACAATGCCGATAATGACTAATAGAATTAATAAATAGAAAATGGTATTACGGAAAATCCGATTCATTCCTTACCTCCTCCCACATTCACAACTAACTAAAATGTTACCATAATAAAACATCACTTTACAATTAATTAACATCTTCCCCAAACGGGAACCTTCCCTGCCGATTCCTATTCTTCGCTTTGGTACACTTCAGGCTTCAGGACGCCAACATACGGAAGGTTGCGGTACTTCTCGATGTAATCAAGGCCGTAACCGACAACAAAGGCATCCGGTACGATGAATCCTACATAATCAGCCTGAATATCCGCTTTTCTTCCAGTCGGTTTATCAAGCAGTGTAACAATTTTAATGCTTTTTGCTTTTCTATAACGGAATAATTCCACTAAATAGCTTAGTGTTAAACCACTATCAATAATATCTTCTACAATTAATATATCTCTGCCTTCCACAGACGTGTTTAAATCCTTGATGATTTTCACTTCTCCGCTGGAAACTTGTGCTGTTCCGTAGCTGGAAACGTCCATGAAGTCCATTTCAAGGTGAGCATCCACCCTTTTCAGCAAATCAGCCATAAAAGGCATCGCGCCTTTCAGAACGCCCACTGCCAGCGGAAATTTATCTTTGTAGTCAATTGTCAATTGCTCACCAAGCTCCTTCACCTTAGCCTGGATTTCTTCTTCACTAACCAATACTTCTTCAATATCATTGCGCAAGCCCATTCTATTGCTTTCCTCCTAGACGAACAAATTCTACACGTATTTTAAAATAATGAAAGACGTTTCTCCGCTCGGTTCACTGAGATCCGATTTCTTTATGCCGGGAATCCAGATGATGCGGCTCTCGCTATCTTCAACAATGGGCCATACAGCCCTGTCGGCAACAGGTATTTTTTCATTGATAAAAATATCCTTCACCTTTTTGGAACCTGATAAGCCTTTTACTCTCATACGGTCCCCGTTCAATCTTGACCTGACCCTTAACGGAAGTTTCGTTAATTCTGTATCTATGTATAGTACATCATTCCCGTATCCTTCCCATTCCGCTCCCTTTTCGCCATAGCTGGCCACGATCCGCCTTCCGGTCGGAAGAACGGTTTCCCCAGGTATGGAAATCGGCAGGGAATAGGGTTCATATGCATCCTGCGCAAATTGAAACGTACAATCATCGTATGATTTTATGACTCTTAACCCATTGGGCAAATGCACTTCGCCTGATGGATAAGATCCATGCAGAAGAGTCAGAATCGATTCAATATGCGAAGCCGATAACTCTTCATGTCTTTCAAAATAAAGATAGTTTAATATTAGTTGAATAGCTCTTCTTTGTAAAGGCTTTGACATCCCCAGCAAGCCGCTTCTTTTAACATATGAACAATTTGCTTTTTTTATCCAAAATGGGGCAAGTTGCTCTTCTGCCAATGAGGCCAGAAGCTCTTCATCCTCCCTCAATTCCTCGCTGAAACGCTGAAAATGCTCGTGCGCTTTCGGATTTTCCGCTTTCAGGAATGGCAGGACTTTCTGGCGGTACCTGTTTCTCGCATACAGGCCTTTTTCATTGCTGTCATCGACCCTTGGGACCAAACCGTTCTGCTCGCAGTAAAGGGAGATTTCCCGCTTCGTCAAACATAGGAAGGGACGGATGATTTCGTTTTCTTTCCACTTCCTTTTGACGGCGATCCCGGCCCTTGCCGAACCGCTGGCTCCCCTTGTCAGCCTCATAAGCATGGTCTCCATCTGGTCATCGCCGTGATGTCCTAAAGCAAGTTTATGTATATTATATTTTTTCATTACCGCAAGAAAAAATTCATAGCGCAGCTCCCTGG
>CAKQBC010000099.1 GCA_934215995.1 uncultured Bacillus sp.
GAGCACACATCTCCTTTTCATTCTTGTTTCTCGACAATTCAAGTATAAGAAAAGTTGAGCATGTGTGCTCTTTTTTTGTCCTTTTTTAGTGGACACCCCAACATTTAGTATAGAACCAATAAAAAAGCCCCAATCCCTTGTCTGCCAAAGGATTGGAGCTTCTCAAACTGTATGAGGTGTAAGGGATTCGAACCCCCGACCCCTTCCCTGTCAAGGAAGTGCTCTCCCACTGAGCTAACACCTCGGGATATGTACTGTGCTCCCGCTGCTACTTGCATTTGGGTGGGCACGTCATTAACTATAGTAGAAAACTTGTTTTCTGTCAATACTCTTTTTCTTATCCATTGCGATCAATACAGGGCAGGGATTATCCCCTTGCCCTGTAAATCCAGTTCTGTCAGTAATCTTCATGCCGCAGGAAAACCTTGTATACGATAATCCCCACGATAAGCAGATAGACAAGGGAAAGGCTGAATGAAGCCAAAAAACCGGCAGGCAGCTCGCCGTGCAGGCTATCCTTAAGAGGGCCGTATGCATTGCGGAGCGGCGGAAGCAGCCAAAGGATCCAGCCAAGCCAGACGGGAAGCAATTCCGTCAGCTGCGAATAAGCCATGGAGGCTGTCACGGTCAATGCTGTCAGTAGCCAGGCATATTTGCGTTTTGCCAATCCGGTTCCCGCGAAAAAACTGCCGATAAGGATTCCGAACGCCCCAAGGACGATATGGCAATACAGGGACATGAAATGCTGGGCCCCTGTCAGCGGTTCAACAAATACATTGAAGATAACCGGGTAAAAATGGGCGAAGGCGATCATTGGAAACATCACCATCAGACAGGCAATCCATTTGCCCCGGAGGAAATATCCTTTTCTTTTTAGATGGACCATCAGAATATGCTTTTCTGCCACTTCCTCTAGCAGGATAAGGCTCATTGTGATCCACGTCATGATCAGAAACAGGACAACAGCTGAATTGGCGTAGCTGCTTAACGCATCCATCGTAGTGAACGCATATAGGATTCCGATCCAGGAAACATATATGGCTACCGGAGGAATAAACATAAAAGATCGGATATAGTTTTTCAATTGATACGATACGAATGGAATCATTGCAGTTCTTCTTTCACCTCAATTATTGAGCAGCCTTTGTTCAGCAAATACAAAAGGCAGCTGTCGCTTTCCCTGTCCGGAACGGTCATGACGACTGTCTTATTTTCGGCAGAATCGATCCTGCCATAGACCTTCAGATCGTCAAGCTTTACTTGCCGGGAGAGCTTGGCAGTGACCTGTTTCATTTTTGTTAGTTCCGTGACGGCATCATACCTAGCGACTTTGCCGTTTTCGAGCACCAGGATTTCTTCTGCCAGGAGTTCTACTGCTTCCTGTTCATGCGCAGTAAATATTAGAGTAACATCTCGGCCGATCCCCTGGAGAAGGTCAAGAAAAGCTTTCTTTGAATCATCATCAAGGCCTGTCAAAGGTTCATCAAGAAGCAAAATATCACAGTCCGTCATGATCGCCTGAAGCAGGCCTGCCTTTTGCTTCGTGCCCTTGGAGCAATGTTTAAGGGATGTATTCAGATAAGGCCCCAGCTGAAAGATGTCGCTGTAATAGGCAAGCTTGCTCTTGAATTCTTTATCGGATAGCCCTTCCATTCTGGCAAGATATTGCAGATATTCGCCCAGCTTGAATCGGATATGATCTGGGAAATGCTCAGGCACGTACCCGATGGTATTTCCTTTGACCGTCAATTCCCCATCAGTGGGCGCATAGATTCCAGCGATCAATTTCAGCAGGGTGCTTTTGCCGGAGCCGTTATGCCCGAGGATGGCAAGCCTCGTATGATTACGGATGCCGAAATGGACATCATCGAGGGCCACGAAATGGTCATCGAATTTTTTTGTGACATGATTAGCCTGAACAATATAATCTTTCATAAGCAATACCTCAGTTTTTTCTATATAATCAATTTTAACAATTCACATTTTATACATAAAGTTTTTTTTACAAGAGCCGCTTGGATGACCCCTTCTTCAAAAATATGTATTGGTGGTGTTTCTATGCATGCAATGGTCCTTGGCATTTGTTCGGCTTTCTTTTTCGCTTTCTCCTTCATCCTTAATCGTGCGATGGAACTGGACGGCGGCAGCTGGATGTGGAGCGCTTCTTTGCGCTATTATTTCATGCTCGTTTTCCTTCTGATGATTGTGGGCGTCCGCAGAAACCTTGGGGCCCTCTTCCGGGAAATGAAGCAATCTCCCTGGCAATGGCTCCTATGGAGCGTGGTCGGTTTCGGAATATTTTATGGCCTTCTTACCTTTTCCGCATCGTTCGCACCCGGCTGGCTGATTGCCGGAACATGGCAAATCACAATCATTTCAGGCTCCCTGCTCGCCCCGCTATTTCTAGAAAAGGTGAAAATGCCTGACGGGCAAACCTGCACAAGAAGGGGCCGGATTCCCTGGAACAGGTTGACTTATTCCATTTTGATCGTAATCGGGGTCTTCGTCATCCAACTGGCTCAATCAGCCGTGCTGCCGATCTCAGACCTGTTTCTTTGTTTCCTGTCGATGATCATCGCCTCCTTCGCCTACCCGCTCGGCAACCGGAAGATGATGGAGGTCTGCGGCAACAGGCTGGATGCTTATCAAAGAGTGCTAGGCATGACGATTGCCAGCATGCCGGTCTGGCTTCTTTTATCCGCGATAGCATCCTTTACCCACGGGCCGCCTTCTGTAAGCCAGATCAGCAACTCGGCTTTAGTTGCCGCCACTGCCGGAGTTGCGGCGACCGTACTCTTCTTTGCCGCCACGGATCTAGTGAAGGACGATATGGAAAAGCTCGGTTCTGTTGAAGCGACACAATCATTTGCGGTGCTGTTTGCTGTTGCGGGAGAAGTGCTCCTCCTATCAGGAAGCCTTCCATCCCCTCTTTCTTGGGCCGGCATAGCCTTAATCGTGATCGGGATGATTCTACATAGCATCAAGTCCCACCGGAAAGACAGGGTACCACTCCCTCTATCCGATAAAGAAAAGCATCCAATGCCGTGATTGGATGCTTTTCTTCGTAAGGATGATCTTCAGCCGATTAGTTCTTCCGTATTATGCTCTTCAATTTCTTCGATCGACAGCTTTTCTTCTTCATCGCGCAGCCTGTGCGCCAAGCGTGAAGCGGCGCTTGCAGCTATGCTTGCAACTATATCATCGAGGAATGTATTCACCTTGTCCTCTTTTTTCGTATCCAGGTCGCGAATGATCCCCAGCTTATTTTTGTCCAGATGCCCGAACGTCGTAACAGCTATGCTTCCGTACCCGAGCACAGCACCGAAGGCGATTGTTTCATCAACGCCGAAGAGGCCTTCGTCGTTTTCGACAATGCTTTGCAGAGGCTCCGATAATTTCTTTTGCTCCGCTAAACGGTCAAGTTCGACCCCAACCAATATGGCATGCTGAAGCTCCCTTTTTCCCAATACTCTGTCTACACTTTCTATACATGAGGCGATAGACAGGTTTTCATTGTAAGGGCTCTGCATTTCATAGACGATCTCGGCAATGGATTCAATCGAGACGCCCCTTTCCTCCAGCGCTGCTCTGGCAGCCCTGGTCACTTCATGGCTATGGACGACTTTCCCTGTTCTCATTTTCCTTCAACTCCTGTACTGCAAACTATTTCTATTAGACTATTATATCAGACTAAAGACATCTATGTGCGGCCGGCATATGCATCCCGAAAGAAAAATAGACTGTTGTATGCTACACTTTTCTTATAATTACTTTGGAGGGACAATCGTGACGATACCTACTGGCAAGATAAAAGAAATGTACTTATACAGTGACGCGCTTCAGGAAGAAATGGCATTATTGGTTTACTTTCCTGCAAATTATACGCCCCTGCAAAAATATTGTTTCTGCATCGTCAATGACGGGAAAGACTATATTCAGATGGGGCGTCTCGGACGGGTGGCAGATTCCCTTCTGCACGAGAAAAAAATCGAAAATGTCATTTTCATAGGCATACATTATAATAATGTACCCGATCGGCGGGCAAAATATCATCCCGAAGGCGAAAAGAATGCTAAATACATACGCTTTCTTGCCCATGAACTCATTCCATTCCTGGACGAAAACCTCCCTGGATATTGCATCGGGCATGGAAGGGCGCTAATGGGGGATTCCCTTGCTGCGACAGTAGGCCTGATGGCGGCCTTGAACTATCCGCACACGTTCGGGAGGGTGATTATGCATTCCCCTTATGTCAACGAGAAAGTACTGGAGTTGGCCAGCGGTTTCCCTGACCCATCATTGCTGCAGCTGTATCATACGGTCGGCACAGAAGAAACGGGCGTACATACAAGTGACGGCAAAATAACAAACTTCCTGGAAGCCAACCGCGAACTGGCCTCCCTGCTTAAAGAGAAAGGGTTTCCGAGCATTTCCGAAGAATTCGAGGGTGACCATACGTGGAAATATTGGCAAAAGGATCTACCCCACGCACTTGAAATGATGTTTGGACAATAAAATCCTTTTTTACAATTAAAATCAATATTTCCAAATAATTTAAAAATTTTGATATAATATAAAGAGTATCCATATTAAATATAGAAGAAAATAGTTTAGGAGGCATTGCTATGAAACTTGGTATTGCGGCTTTCCCATCAAAAAAATTCCAGGACCTGGTGAACTCATACCGAAAAAGATATGATCCACATTATTCGTTGATTCCACCGCATTTGACATTGATGGCATCCTTCGAAGCCGATGAGGGCCAATTAGAAAATATCGTCGGACGCTTAAGGGAAACTGCCGAAAAACAAGAACCGTTTACTTTAGAGGTATTGAAGGTCAGCACATTCCAGCCTGTCAACAATGTGATTTACCTGAAAATCGATCCGAATCAGGCATTATTGGCTTTGCATGATGAAATCATCCGTTCATTGGAAGGAAAAGAAGAATACGCCTATGTTCCCCATATCACCCTTGCGCAAGACCTTTCCAATGATGAGCATTCAGATGTCTATGGCCAATTGAGCCTGCTGCAGCTGCGCCATGAGGAGACAATCGACCGATTCCAACTTCTTTACCAGCTCGAAAACGGTACATGGGCTGTGCATGATACGTTCCTGCTGGGCGGGGAATGAACATGATGCACGTCAGGGTTGCACAAAGTGAATCAGACATAAATATCGCCTACTCCATACGGAAAACGGTTTTCGTAGAGGAACAAAAGGTCCCTCTCGAGCTCGAAATCGACGAATACGAACAGGAATCCACCCACTTTCTTCTGTACGGGCCGGAGCAAAATCCAATCGGCACGGGCAGGCTTCGTTTCGTCGACGAGTATGGGAAAGTAGAACGGATTTGCATTCTTGCATCGGAGCGGATAAAAGGGGCAGGCAGGCTCCTAATGGACAGCATAGAGGAATATGCAAAAGAAAAAGGAATCCGCTCTTTCAAGCTGAATGCACAGACAAGTGCGATCGGTTTTTATGAAAAGCTGGGGTATCATACGGTTTCTGAAGAATTCATGGATGCCGGAATCCCCCATAAGACAATGGTGAAACATATCGCCGGATAAGGGCCATCCCTCAATCCGGATAAAACAAAAGAAAGAGCTGCATTGGACAGCTCTTTCTTTTGTTTTCCTAAGCTCTGAACGGGGCGGTCAGGATATATCCCGAATAAAACATCCATTCCTTCAGGAAAAATGGGAACTTCGTTTCAAACGTATGATAGGCCGATGTCTGTGTCGGGGATGAGATCACATTAATGCCAAGTTCCTCAGCAAGCAATACAGCCCGCTTCATATGCAGGGGATCGCTGACCAGTGTATACGTTTCGATATCAAGATTTCGGTTCTTCACTTCTTCGACAGCAAACCTTAGGTTTTCTTCCGTTTCCAGCGATTTCTCTTCTATAATGATCTTATCGGGATCGATGCCTTGCTCGATCGCATAATCCATGGAAGTCCGGGCTTCGGATTTGATTTCCCCCTCAGCAGTCCCTCCAGTGAAAATTATGTATTCTACTTTCCCATCATTATATAGATCAATGGCATGGTTGATCCGTTCCTTCAGCACAGGGGAAGGTTTTCCGTACCAGGCCGCCGCACCGAGGACAACTGCGGCATCTGCCGGATCCTCCGTATTCTGCAGGCTGAACAGGTATACACTTAAGGCAGTGTACATAAAAAAGCAAAGCATGACGATAGATATAGCGGCCAGCGCTTTTCGCAGTTTCATACTTACCATTCACTTTCACATACATTTTATCCTTTTTCAATCATACATGCATAACAGCAGAAAAATCCACCCCTTTTTCATTAATAATGAGAAAGCAGGCCGCACAAAACAAAGGCTGGCTTCTTAAACAGCGTTCGCTTAAGAAATCAGCCTTTGCCCATTAGATGATTCGGTCAAGAAGAAGCCCTTTTCCGGTAATGCCCGGGGCCCTTACAGCATTGAATTCCTGATAGCCTGAATACGTCCTTGACGGGTTGCCCTTATTTTCCGAATTGTTCCTTTCCGTCTGTATTTCGTTTTCATACTCCTCAGTCTTGTTCTTCAGTTGAATGGCGAAAGCAGGGCTTGTTTCTTTTACAGGCTTAAACGAGGTGTCTTTGTTTTGCTCACGATTTCCCACTCTGTTTCCGTACTGGATATACTGGAATTGATTGACCGGGGCTATATATCCCACTTCGTTCACCTCTTCTCCCTATAAAATATATATATTGTTATGTAACAGTTTATGCTTATTTACCATTGTAGTACCCGAACCGAATAATCGTAAACACGACCAATATCACCTTTTTGTTTGCAGAATGATTTGTTATGATAGATTGAGTGTCCCATTTTCATAGATTCATGACTGAGTATCTATGAAATGCAGCACCTGAACCGGGACCTAAATAGGATGGAAACATACTATCCGACTGGTTCAAGCATTCAGGATCAACGAAAAAATGATTCTAAACGATTATTTTCCTGCCGCACCAAATTTTTGGCCGGTTCGGATTCAATTAAGAAGATAAACATGTGAATCGCTCCATTATATAAATGGGCTGAAAATAAATAGAAAAGTAAATGATTCGAGGTTTTATTTCCATGAAAATTGCAAATTTCAACCATGAACAAATCAACCTTGACCGCATATCCCCCGACTATTTGCAATTGACATATGAAAGAGGGAAACAAGGGCTGCTGACCTGCCCGGTATGCGGCAAGCAGACACGGTTGCATATGGGGATCTCAAGCGATCCGTACTTTTATCATGCCGGCAAGGAAAATCCGCCCTGTGAAATGGCTTATACCGCCCCGGAAGAGAAAAAAGAGTACATTGAAAGAGACGGGTTTCGCTATCCCGTATCGAAAACAATCACCAAGAAAGCGGAATTGGTCAAGAAACATAAACCGATAAGCGGCAATCCGCCATTCACGCCGACTCCCATGCGAAAGAACGGCTCGGTGCATCCTTACATCCTTGAACTGGAGGCCAGCGGCGTAACGCTGGATGCCGACCAATATGAGGCGGTAATCCACACCGAAGGGCCATTGCTTGTGCTTTCAGGGGCAGGCAGCGGGAAAACACGGGTGCTTACTGCCAGGACTGCTTTCCTTATGCAGGCTTGCAATGTGGCACCGGGTAATATCATGCTTGTGACATTCACCGCAAAAGCGGCCAAAGAGATGAAGGAACGGATCATGAACTATCCGGGCATCAGGCCTGCCGATGTGAATGCGCTTATAGCGGGAACTTTCCATAGCATCTTTTATAAGATTTTGCTGTTCCATGAAAGGGAAAACTGGCAGCACACCGCTCTCATCAAATATGACTGGGAAAAAGAAAATATGCTGAAAACCGCAGGGAGGGAACGCGGC
>CAKQBC010000100.1 GCA_934215995.1 uncultured Bacillus sp.
GTACAGAACCTACAATAAGAATAAGAAAGGAGGAACGGATGATGAAGAAATTTGGATTGTTTATCGCAGGGGCAGTCGCTTTGCTTATATTACTGGCCAACTTGGCGCCGTTGTTCGTGCTCGCGGTCACTCTTTGGCTTTCATATTTGGTTTTCAGGGAATTCCTGAAAGCCGGATCGACAGGAGGGAAAATTGGCTGGGCCTTAATTGGGTTGGTGCTCCTAAGCACGTCGATCGCAAATATTCCATCCTTGCTGGCGATAGTCGCAGCTATTGTCCTTTACTTCGTATATAAAAGTTGGAATGGGCAGAAAGAAGTGGCTTCCGATGAACAGCAGGATCCTTTCAGCAACTTTGAAAAAGAATGGGAACGATTGAATAAATACTGATAGAAGGGGAGAAATTCCATGTCAAACCTATTTTCCAAAATGATAGAAAGTGTTTCAGCCGACTTGAATAAGCTTTTGGACCAGAAAGAAGAAAAAAATCCAACAGCGCTTTTGAATCAATATGTGAGAGAAAGCGAAAGGGAAACAGAAAAAGTCCGTATGCTTCTCGAAAGGCAGTACCGCCTTCAGGAAGAATTCACGAAAGAGCACAAGGAAGCAAAGGAACTGGCGAAAAAGCGTGCTTATCAGGTGGAAATTGCTTCGAAAGCCGGAGAAATAGAGCTGTATGACTTTGCGCTTGCCGAAAAGGATGCCTATGAAGCCAGGGCCGGGCGTTTAGAGGCGGCATTGGAGAATTCAGCGAAACAGATATCTGACCTTGAGATGAAATATATCGAAATGAAGCATAGATTGAAAGACATGCACCTGAAACGCCTAGAAATCATGGGCAGGGAAAACGTTGCCAATGCCAATAAGAGAATCAGCCACGTTCTGAAGGCGGACCAGAGCCCTGAGAAGCCATTCGAGCGATTTGAACAGATGGAAAGCCATATTTCCCGTATAGAAGAGAAGGTCAATACCAACTATCACCGCAATACTATTGATGCGAGAATAGCAGAGCTTGAAAAGCAGCTGAAAAAAGAAGAAAGTGATTTAATTTCTTGAGATAAACATGGTATCCTAAATAGGACGCAGAATGAAACTGCGTCTTTTTAGATTATGAAGGAAAAGGAAGGAGGGGCAGCTGTGGGATATAAAATGAAATCGGAGGCGATCAGCCGGATTCTGGTCTTTGCAGTGCTCCTTTTGCTGATTGAAATCACATTTTTTAATGGAGGGCTGCTTTTTTCGATCGGTGCAGCCGCTCTTTGCATTTATTTTGGGATCAAACGCCTGCATAAAAAATCAGGCATACCCTTTTTGCTTCTTGGATTGCTCATAGCCCTCATAACGATACTGAATATGTTTACCTTCAAATTGATTCTGCTCGTTCTGCTGGCGCTATTTATCAATAAGTTCTGGCAGTCGAAGAAAAATCCCGCCACATTTGAGCCGATATCGGCTGAACAGCGTACCGGCAATCCTGAGCATATACAAAGAAAGCCATTATTTTTTAAAAATACTTTCTCAGGGAATGATCAATCCACCCGCCAAGTATATGAATGGGAGGATATTAACATTCAGTCCGGATTCGGCGATATTGTCATTGATTTAAGCAACACCGTGCTGCCGGGCGGGGAAAATATCATATCGGTCCGCAATATTGCCGGCACAATCCGCATCCTTGTGCCATATGAAATGGAAGTCATGGTCATACATTCAGTCATTTACGGATCGGTTTCGATTCTCGATAATGAGGGTCAAAGGGTTTTCAACGAAACGGTCCAATATCACACGGCCCTGTACGATGAATCGCCCCACAAAATAAAAATACTGACAGCAACTGTTGCCGGGAAGCTGGAGGTGAAACGGATATGAGCACACTTCAGAGGCAGATTCTGATGAGCATGCTCTATTCGCTGATCTTTGCTTTCATTTTGCTGCTGCTGTTTCTCCATGCATTTCCATTGGAGCCGTTATCGAAGCTATGGACAGAAGATATTATGGATATTCCGTTCATTCTTTTCATACCTTCGGCAAGCCTGCTGGCTGGCGCTTGCGCCGGCTTTTTCAACGGCTATATATGGAAAAGGCAGCTGTCCGATATCGGGGAAGGCATCAGGGGAATGGTGAGGGGCACGCCTGATGCCGGCCATGATAAAAAGATGCCACCGGATCTTGCGGTGATTTATGAAGAAATGAAAAAGTTGCAGGCGCATGTGAGTGAACAGATTTCCGTTTCGCAAAAGCTCTCCAATGAACGGTATGAAGTGCAGGAAAAAAGGATTCAGGAAATCGTCTCCGAAGAGCGGAACCGGTTGGCGAGGGAGCTGCATGACTCTGTCAGCCAGCAGCTTTTCGCAGCTTCTATGCTTATGTCTGCAATCAATGAAAACCGCTCCGGCAATCAGCCGGTAGGGAAGCAGCTGAAGCTCGTCGAGGATATGATCCATCAATCCCAGCTGGAAATGCGGGCTCTGCTCCTTCATTTAAGGCCGGTTCCGTTAAAAGATAAGTCCCTGAAAGAAGGGATTGAAGAGCTGCTGCTCGAACTTAAACAAAAGGTGCCGATGAAGATAACCTGGAGGGTTGAAGAGGTTATGGCCGATAAGGGTGTGGAAGACCACTTATTCCGCATCCTGCAGGAATCGGTCTCCAATACGCTTCGCCATTCAAAGGCTTCCAGCTTGGAAGTGATGCTCGTTACAAGAGACAATACGATCATTCTGATTGTCTCCGATGACGGGGTAGGTTTTGATATAGAGAAAAGCAAGGCCGGCTCCTATGGCCTGCAGAATATGCATGAACGCGCACTGGAAGCCGGGGGAACCTTGAAGATTGTCAGCGTACTGAAGAAAGGAACCAGGCTCGAAGTGAAGGTTCCTGTGATAGCAAAGGGTGAGCAGGATGATTAACGTTTTATTTGTAGATGACCATGAAATGGTCAGAATTGGAGTCTCCGCCTATTTATCGGCACAGCCCGATATTGAAGTCGTCGGGGAAGCATCGAACGGGGCGGAAGGCGTAGCGAAGGCGCTTGATCTGAGGCCTGACATTATCCTGATGGATCTCGTGATGCAGGAGATGGACGGCATTCAGGCAACGAAAGAGATCATCAGCCGATGGCCGGAAGCGAAAATTATCATCGTCACAAGCTTTTTGGATGATGAAAAGGTGTATCCGGCATTGGAAGCAGGCGCAGTGAGCTATATGCTCAAAACCTCAAAGGCCAGTGAAATAGCGGATGCGATCAGGGCGACGTACAAAGGCCAATCTGTACTTGAACCGGAAGTCACCGGAAAAATGATGCAGAGGATGAGGGCGCCGAAAAAAATGGAGCTGCACGAAGAATTGACAAACCGGGAGATGGAAATCCTGCTGTTGATGGCTGAAGGGAAGAGCAACCAGGAAATAGCTGATGAACTGTTCATTTCCCTGAAAACAGTCAAAGTGCACGTATCCAATATTTTAAGCAAGCTGAATGTGCAAGACAGGACCCAGGCGGTCATTTATGCATTCAAGCATTCCATTGTGGAATAATATGATATACGCCTGCATATGCATTATGCGGGAAATGGAGGCAGTTAATGAATAAACAACTTATGCATACAATCGAGTCTTTGGCTTCCTTATTCGAGGAGGCTTCTATTCCATATACATTTATTGAAGATGCCTCGCTTTTCCTGCAGGGGATGGACATAACACCGAAAGAAATCAAGGTTCTGATCCAATGGGATCTTTTTGAGAAGGGCTATGGGCTGCTGGAAGGGGCTGGCCGCTCCGCAATTGTGGAAAGCGCTGCTGCAGCCTCTTTTTCATGCTCGTATGAGAACATGCCTGTTACGGTATCCTGCATGTACAATACTACTATTAAAACAGATCCTTACCGTATAGAAACGAAAGGTGTTTGGTGCCGCTCCCTGTATAGCTATATGTACAGTGGCGCGGGAGATGATGGGACAGCGATTGTCGATTATCTCCTGAACAAGCAGAAAGAGCTTACGGAGAAGAATGAACAGGCTTGGAATCAGAATAATTATGCCGCCCTGATCAACCGGTTCGGTGAACCCGGCGAAATAGCGAACAAGATCATGAAAAATCCGGAATGGAGACTGTATCCGTTCGGAAAATACATGCATGGGCTGAAGGGGAAAAAAGTGCTTCATCTGCTCGGCTCGAATGGGGTCAAAGCTGCAGCCATGGCATTAATGGGTGCAGAAGTTTCGGTTGTCGATTTCTCGATGGAAAATGCAACATATGCGAAAGAAGTGGCAGCTGCAGCGAATGTGGAGATCGATTATATAGTGTCTGATGTATCTTCCCTTCAACCGGCAGACCTGGAAGGGAAATTTGATTATGTCCTTATGGAACTTGGGGTCCTGCATTATTTTATTACCCTTGAACCTTTATTCAAGCTGATAAAGAATGCGCTTGCCGACAATGGAAGCTATATCCTGCATGAATTTCACCCGATTTCCACGAAGCTGATCACGTCCAGCGGCAAGAAGCATAAGGTGACCGGAAACTATTTCAATCCGGAGCTGACTTACCAAAGCGTTGCATTCTCGAAGCATATGCCGGACCAGGTGAAGGAAGAGCTGGCTGAAACGGTCCAAAGAAAATGGACGCTCGGAGAGATTGTGACGTCAGCAGCATCAGCCGGCTTGCGCATTACAACGCTGGAAGAAGAGCCGAACCATAAGATGCATGACATCGGGCTGCCGAAAACATATACACTGGTGGCAGCCAAACAATAAAAGGGCAAAATCCGTTTGGGATTTTGCCCTTTTTCCATTACTCCGCAAATTTTACGCAAACAGGATAGGGCACATCAATCTCCGAATCCAGTCTCGTCAACTTTCCTGTTTCGGTATCGCGTGCATACAGGACAAGGTTATGGGAATCCTGGTTTGAACCGACAAGAAAGCGTCCGCTCGGGTCCAAAGCGAAATCCCGCGGCCAGGATCCTCCACTGGGGGTATGTTCAATAAGGGTTAACAAACCTGTTTCCGGTGCAACCGAGAAAACGGCTATGCTGTCATGTCCCCTGTTGCCGGCATATAGGAAGCGTCCATCCTTGGAAACGTGGATGGCGCTCCCTTGACTGTTTTCCGTGAAATCTTCGGGAATGGTGCGGATATACTGCTTTTCTGTGAAGCGCCCAGTCACCTTGTCATAGTCTAGCACAATCACTTCATTGCTTAATTCAGTCATCACATAGGCGTGCTTCCCGTTTGGATGAAATGCGATATGGCGCGGGCCGCTGCCAGGGCGGACGGATAACGTCTGCACTCTGGACCATTTTTCTTCATCCGCTGTATAGGTGACAATTTCATCAGTGCCGAGGTCGACGGCAATGATATATGTTTCATCCGGTGTATAGCCTGTGAAATGGATGTGGGGCTTTTCTTGCCGATCTTTGTTCGGTCCTGAGCCGGCATGCTCTACTGCAGAACTGTTTCCTCCCAATGTCCCGTCCGCCAAAGGAAAGGCTTCGGCGGTGCCCCGGTGATAATAGGCGGCAACCACTTGTGTCTGTGAAGGATTCACGCTGACATGGCAGGGTGAAGAGCCTTCGCTCAAGCCCATGCTCCGTAAAGAAAGGCTGCCGTCCTCTCCGATATCATACATCGCAACGCCGCCTTGGCTGCCTTGCTTTGCAACTGCAAACAATGCGGTCTGTTCGGGATTGACTGTGACATAGGTTGGATTTTCAAGCTCTGCTGCCAGTTTGGCACTGCTTAGTTCCCCTTTTTCAGTGTTAAGCGTGAAGGAATAAATACCTTTCGAATTTCCTTTTGTATAAGTCCCTGCAAAACCTGTATAAAGCATCGAAATTCCTCCGTTTCCTGTATACATTCTTTCCTCAATCTTATCACAGTCGGCTGTTGGCCCGCTTTTTTGGGGATTCTTAAAGGGCGGCAAGGAAATGGGTACATAAAAAACAACCGCATCCCTTCGGCAGTGCCTGCATGGAATACGGTTGTCTATGTTTCTTTATTTTTTGCTGGCCCAGCCTTCTACGTCCCAAACTTTCGTTACCCAATCCTGGTAGAAATCCGGTTCGTGGGAGACAAGGACGACAGTGCCTTTGTACGCTTTCAGTGCGCGTTTTAATTCTTCTTTTGCCGTTACGTCCAGATGGTTTGTCGGCTCATCGAACAGAATCCAGTTGCTTTCTTCCATCAGCAATTTGCACAGGCGGACCTTTGCTTGTTCGCCTCCGCTCAGCTGGTTGAGCGGGCGGGAAATATGTTCGTTTTTTAATCCGCAGCGGGCAAGTGCCGCACGCACCTGATGCTGGTCCATGCCCGGGAAGGCATTCCAGATCTCATCGATCGGCGTGTTGCTTGTCGCTTTAACCTCTTGCTGGAAGTAAGCAGGGTACAGGAAATCGCCCCTTGAGATTTTTCCGCTCAGAGGCGGAATCACGCCAAGTATCGTCTTCAGCAGTGTGGATTTACCGACACCATTGCAGCCGACAATCGCAATCTTATCGCCGCGTTCGATGGTCATGGACATTTTCGGAAGGAGCGGGTGGTCATAACCGATCTCGAAATCTTCTCCTTCAAACACCCAGCGGCTGCTTCCGCGGGCTTCCTTGAACTCAAACGTAGGCTTAAGGGCCGTTTCTGGACGGTCGATCCGCTCCATGCGGTCAAGCTGCTTCTGGCGGCTCTTTGCGCGGCCAGTCGTTGAATAGCGCGCTTTATTTTTTGCGATGAATTCCTCTTGTTTTTTGATGAATTCCTGTTGTTTCTCATATGCATTGATGTGCTGGTTCTTGTGGAGCTCAGCCAATTCAAGGAATTTTTCATAAGTGGCTGTGTACCTTGTCAGCTTAGCGAATTCCAGGTGGAAAATGACATCTGAAGCATTATTCATGAACTCTGTATCATGTGATATGAGTATGAATGCATGCGGGTATTCCTTCAGGTATTTCCCAAGCCATGCAATATGCTCTTCGTCAAGGTAGTTCGTCGGCTCATCAAGCAGCAGAACCTGCGGCTGCTCAAGCAATAACTTCGCCAATAATACTTTCGTGCGCTGTCCGCCGCTAAGTGCAGATACATCACGGTCAAGCCCGATTGCATCCAGTCCAAGGCCGCGTGCGGCATCCTCGATTTTCAGGTCAAGATTGTAGAAGTTGCCGGCATCCAGCTTGTCCTGCAATTGCGCCATCGTCTCAAGCAGCTCTTCCAGTTCTTCCGGAGTGGCTTCACCCATTTTGGCAGTGACTTCATTCAATTCCGCTTCCACTTCAAACAGTTCGTTAAATGCTTCCTGCAGCACGTTGCGAATTGTTTTTCCGGGCGTAAGGTTTGTGTGCTGGTCAAGGTATCCATACACGACACCCGGTGTCCATTGGACTTTGCCTGTATCGTAAATCGTTTGGCCGGTGATGATGTTCATGAGCGTCGATTTACCGACACCGTTCGCACCTACCAGTCCGACATGTTCATTATTCAATTGGAAAGAAACATCTTTAAATAAGGTCCTGTCCCCAAAGCTATGGCTCAGGCCTTCTACAACTAGCAAGCTCATCTATTATGTCAACTCCCGATTATTCGTTACATCATTCTCACTATTGTATTCGAGTTTCCCTGTCTGTGTAAAGCGGAAAAGAGAGGGCATCTGCTTGTCCATGCGGTGGGGAAGGTCAAAAAGAAAACAAGCTTTGAGAGGCTTCAAAGCTTGTTTCTGTGTGCGCCCTGCATGGGCGAAAACTTGGTGGTGAAAGTCCACTACAGGCTTGGCAGTAGGAACTGTTAGCGAAAG
>CAKQBC010000101.1 GCA_934215995.1 uncultured Bacillus sp.
GCCTGGTTATTCACGGTCCCATTGATTGTCTCACATTCAATCTTGCCGATCGTCGAATCGGAGATTTCAATATTTCCGTTTGCCGTTTCGGCATCCAAGTCCTGCCCATTCAGCTTGCTTAAAACAATCTTTCCATTTGCTGTTTTTGCCTGCAGCTTATCGAATGTCAGCTCTTCCGCTGAGATGCCTCCGTTGAACAGGCTGATTTTCACCTTTCCATACTCGGCTTTCGGAATGAAAATCTTGCTGTTCACCCTCATCCATTTCTGCCCGACCAGATACTGCAGCCTGCCATTGCGTATATCAAGCGTTATTTCCTGATCCAATAGCTTTCTGGCCTCTTCCGGCTGATCTGTACGATATACTTTCGCATCCACTTCAACCTTGACGCTGTCTTCTTCCCATGTATAAAGCTCAACAGATCCATTGGCTGCTTCTATGTTTATTTCTGTGAAATCTGCGCTTAAGTCCTGATAAATATGTGTAACTTCCGTGTTTTTTGTCAGATTAAGATCGAGATCCTTCACCTTTGTCATCACACTGTCAACAAGGTCAAACAAGAAGTCTTTGGCTGAAGCAATTTTTCTTTCCCTGTACTGCTGCTCATCCTTCTGTTGCTTCTCTTCTTCATCCAGCCTTACAACAGCTGAAACTTCATGTATGAGTTCTTTTTCTTTCGTATCCTTATGCTTCTGTTCTTCCTCTAGCAATTCCAGCAAAGTCAGTGCTTCCGCTGACGTGATCTTCCCTTCCTCGACCAGCTTCAATATCCGTTTCTTCTCTTCGTTCATTTTTATTCCTCCTTGCCTTTTAATTGCTGCAGCTTTCATTCTTTTAGTTATTCATATTACGTAATACGCTTTTCAAAACAAAAAGTTTCATAATGACGCTGTTTCGACATAAGCTGTATTTTCACATAAAAATTTCCCGAGAAATATCTGAATTTGCAAACAAATACCTATAATCTTATGGTACTTGATAAGCTGCCAGACTTCCAATGTCACATTACAGGGAACTGTTGGTGATTATGTTTTATTTTGTCCAGTCTTTACTGGACATACACGCCCCACTATAACCCGTAAGAAAGCGAATAAAGCATGATAAACGTTTCATTTGTCCATATATTGGATATTTACAACCATAAAGGAGTGGATTTAATTGGATCAAAAAGCTGAAACAGCCATTGAATTGAAGGATTTACTGACTAACGCACTGGACCGGCAACTGACAGATCTCGAAAACGAAATTGTGACAGGCATCATTGAATCAGGGAAAGAGCGCCGCGTTGCCTTTACCGAAATGATCAAAGAGATGCACAACAAAAACAACAAGTATACGATTCTGGATTAGGGTGGAAGCTTTGTTAGTGTTTTGGGAATGAATTTGCAGAATCTGATGTTGGCACTTTGTTTTTTGATTGTTCAGTCTGTCCTTGCCTTTTTGGGTTGGATTGGGGCGAAATTTTATGTATTATACCGTTGCTTTGTGGGCAGCGGTAAAATTAATGATTGTAAAAGAGCCGCTGTCTTTGTGAGGCAGCGGCTTATCTTTTATTTTATATTCACTTTTTCTTTGACCAGGTTTTTCATCCGTTCCCTGTCCCTTTCAAGGACCGGCTTCAGGTATTTCCCCGTATAGGATTCTTCGACCTCGATTATTTCTTCCGGAGTTCCGCTTGCAACAATCGTCCCGCCATTGTCTCCGCCTTCCGGACCTAAGTCCACAATATAATCTGCCGTCTTAATGACATCCAGGTTATGTTCGATCACCAGTACAGTATCGCCATTTTCCACAAGCCGCTGCAATACAGCCAGAAGCCGTGAAATATCATCGACATGCAAGCCCGTTGTCGGCTCATCCAGAATATAGAACGACCTGCCAGTAGATCGGCGGTGCAGTTCAGCTGCCAGCTTGACACGCTGCGCTTCCCCTCCCGACAATGTTGTCGCGGGCTGTCCGAGCTTCACATAGCCCAATCCGACATCCTGGATTGTCTGGAGCTTCCTTGAGATTTTCGGGATGTTTTCAAAGAACTCTACCGCATCTTCCACTGTCAAATCCAGAATATCGGCGATGTTTTTGCCTTTGTACTTCACTTCCAGCGTTTCACGATTATACCGTTTGCCATGGCAGACTTCACAAGGCACATACACATCAGGCAGGAAGTGCATCTCGATCTTGATGATTCCGTCCCCGCGGCATGCCTCGCATCGGCCGCCTTTCACATTGAAGCTGAAACGGCCTTTCTTGTATCCGCGCACTTTCGCTTCATTTGTGGAAGCAAAGACATCGCGGATATCATCGAAAACACCTGTATATGTGGCTGGGTTTGAACGCGGAGTGCGCCCGATCGGCGACTGGTCGATATCAATGACCTTATCAAGATAGTCAATCCCAGTGATTTCCTTATGTTTACCCGGCTTTGTCTTAGCCCGGTTCAGCTGCATTGCCAGCGACTTATGGAGAATTTCGTTGACCAGGGTACTTTTCCCTGACCCCGAAACCCCTGTTACAGCGATGAACATCCCTAACGGAAACTTCACATTGATGTTTTTCAGGTTATTCTCCTGGGCGCCCTTTATTTCCAAGAAGCGGTCATCCTGCTTGCGCCGCTCATTCGGAAGGGGAATGAATTTTTTCCCGGACAAGTATTGGCCCGTCAGGGAGTTCACATCCTCCATAACCTCTGCCGGACTGCCCTGGGAAATGATTTGGCCGCCATGGACACCTGCACCCGGACCGATATCGATCAGATGATCCGCTGCCATCATCGTATCCTCATCATGTTCCACGACAATCAGCGTATTTCCTATGTCCCTCATATTCTTCAGGGTATTGATCAGCTTGTCGTTATCCCGCTGATGCAGCCCTATCGATGGTTCATCAAGAATGTACAGCACGCCTGTCAGCCTTGAACCGATTTGGGTCGCCAAACGGATCCTTTGCGCTTCCCCTCCGGAAAGCGTACCGGCCGTCCTGCTTAGAGTGAGGTACTCAAGGCCGACAGCAGAAAGGAAACCGAGCCGTTCATTGATTTCCCTCAGAATCAGCTGCGCGATTTGCTGCTCTTTCTTTGTAAGGTCAAGATTGTTGATGAAATCCAGCGCTTCCTTAATAGAAAGGGCAGTCATCTCCCCGATATGGACGCCATTTATCAATACGGCCAGCGTTTCTTTTTTCAATCGATAACCTTTGCATGTTTGGCATGCATGGGTCGCCATATATTTTTCCATTTGGTCGCGGACATAGTCGGAGCTCGTTTCTCTGAAACGCCGTTCGATATTGCGGAGGACGCCTTCAAATTCAATATAATTTTCTCTGACTTGTCCCCACTCATTTTCATAACGGAAATAGATTTTGTCCTTTCCGGATCCGTGCAGAATCTTATCAAGCTGGTCTTTCGGCAAATTTTCTACCGGCTCATCCAAATCGATTCCGTAATGGTCGGCCACTGCTTCCAGAAGCTTAGGGTAGTACTGTGAGCTGGTCGGCTCCCAAGGGGCGATTGCATGCTCCCGCAAAGACAGCTTTTTGTCAGGGATCACCAGATCGACATCTACCTTCAGCTTTGTCCCAAGACCGTCACAATCAGGACACGCCCCGAATGGGCTATTGAATGAAAACATCCTCGGCTCGAGCTCGCCGATTGAAAAGCCGCAGATCGGGCAGGCGTGATGTTCGCTGAACAAGAGCTCTTCTTCCCCGATCACATCGACAATAACTTTTCCTTCCCCGAGTTTCAGGGCGCTTTCCAATGAATCGGAAAGCCTTGCTTCCGTACCTTCCTTCACAACGATACGGTCGACAATAACTTCTATATTATGTTTCTTGTTTTTATCAAGGGACAGTTCTTCACCCACATCGTACATTTCCCCGTCGATGCGCACGCGGACGTATCCTTGCTTCTTAATGTCTTCCAATACTTTCACATGGGCGCCTTTGCGGCCGGAAATGACCGGGGCCAATATTTGGAGGCGGGTACGCTCCGGATACTCCATAATCCGGTCCACCATTTGCTCGATCGTCTGTGAAGAAATTTCGATGTTATGGTTCGGGCATGTCGGCCTCCCGACACGGGCATAGAGCAGTCGAAGGTAATCATAGATTTCCGTTACCGTCCCGACTGTGGAACGGGGGTTTCTGCTCGTCGTCTTTTGGTCGATGGAAATTGCCGGGGACAGCCCTTCGATCGAATCGACATCCGGCTTATCCATTTGCCCCAGGAATTGGCGGGCATAGGCGGACAGCGATTCCACGTATCGCCTTTGCCCTTCCGCATAAACCGTATCGAAAGCCAAAGATGACTTTCCTGATCCGGATAACCCGGTCAGCACAACCAGCCGGTCGCGCGGTATGGTGACATCAATATTCTTCAGATTATGGACCCTGGCTCCTTTGATTTCGATTTTATCCATTGCCATCTTTATGTCATCCTTCCGATTTCAACTCTATTAGTAAGTCACGCAATTCTGCGGCACGTTCGAAGTTCAGCGCCTTGGCCGATTCCTTCATTTCCTTCTCCAGGTCCGCGATGACTTTCTCTCTTTCTTTCTTGCTTAGCTTATCAAGCCGGACAGCAGTATCGTAGCCTTCCTGCTCCTCTGCCGCCTGAGTGGCCCTGATGGCTTCCCTGATATCCTTCTTGATGGTTTGAGGCGTGATGCCGTGTTTCTCGTTATATTCCTCCTGGATTGCACGGCGCCGTTTTGTTTCGTTGATCGCCATCTCCATGGAATTCGTTATTTTATCCGCATACATGATGACATGCCCGTTTTCATTTCGCGCAGCACGCCCGATCGTCTGGATCAATGACCTTTCTGAACGGAGGAAGCCTTCTTTATCGGCGTCCAATATCGCAATCAGCGATACTTCCGGAATATCGAGGCCTTCCCTCAGCAGGTTGATCCCAACCAATACATCATATTTACCGAGCCGCAGCTCGCGGATGATTTCAATGCGTTCCAATGTTTTGATCTCCGAATGAAGGTAATTGACCTTGATGCCGATATCCTTCAAGTAATCCGTCAGGTCCTCCGACATCTTCTTCGTCAATGTCGTCACAAGGACGCGTTCATTCTGTTTTACCCGCTCCTGGATTTCACCAATCAGGTCATCTATCTGGCCTTTGATCGGCCTTACATCGATCGTCGGGTCGAGCAATCCGGTCGGCCGGATGATTTGTTCGATCATCTCTGGTGTATGCTCCAGTTCGTATGGCCCAGGCGTCGCCGATACAAAAATGGCCTGATGGACCTTTTCATTGAACTCTTCGAAGCGCAGCGGCCTGTTATCCATCGCCGACGGCAGACGGAAGCCATGGTCCACCAGCACCTGCTTACGGGCCTGGTCACCATTGAACATACCCCTTATCTGAGGAAGGGTAACATGCGACTCGTCGACAACAAGCAGGAAGTCTTCCGGAAAATAATCCAGAAGTGTATATGGCGTTGAACCGGGCGGCCTCAATGTCAGATGGCGGGAGTAGTTTTCGATGCCGGAACAGAAGCCCATCTCCCTCATCATCTCAAGGTCGTAACGGGTCCTTTGCTCAAGCCTCTGCGCCTCCAGCAGTTTTCCTTCTTCCCGGAAAAAAGCAAGCTGCTCCTCCAGCTCTTTTTCGATATTTTTTATGGCGATTCTCATCTTTTCTTCCCTGGTGACGAAGTGGGATGCCGGATAGATTGCCACATGGTCGCGGCTGCCGAGAATCTCCCCGGTCAGGGCATCCACTTCCCGTATACGATCTATTTCGTCTCCGAAGAATTCGATGCGGATACAGTGTTCATCGCGTGAAGCGGGGAATATTTCGACGACATCCCCGCGGACACGGAATGTGCCGCGTTTGAAATCGATATCGTTCCGTTCATACTGGACATCCACCAGCCTTCTCAATAATGCATTCCTGTCCATTTCCATACCGGTGCGGATAGAAACGACAAGCTCCTTGTACTCTTCCGGCGAACCTAAGCCGTAAATACAGGAAACACTGGCGATGATGATCACGTCATTCCTTTCAAACAGGGATGATGTCGCCGAGTGCCGAAGCTTATCGATCTCATCGTTGATGCTCGCATCTTTTTCTATGAACGTGTCCGTGCTGGGCACATAAGCCTCAGGCTGATAATAATCATAGTAACTGACGAAATATTCAACAGCGTTATTCGGGAAAAATTCCTTGAATTCGCTGTAAAGCTGCCCTGCCAATGTTTTGTTATGGGCAATGACGAGCGTCGGTTTATTGACTTCCTTTATGACATTGGATACCGTAAATGTCTTGCCGGTCCCAGTCGCACCGAGCAGGGTCTGCATCCTTTTGCCGGTATTGATCCCCGCCACAAGTTCCTTAATGGCCTGGGGCTGGTCGCCCTGCGGGGAATATTTCGAAACCAATTCAAATTCATTCATGCACACGGGCCTCCTACCAAACGTTATCCTCTATTTTGTACGAACTATTCAATATATAGACATTCTACCACAATACCCTTTTGCCTAACCAGCAAAAAGCGAACATCCATTCGACACAGCTTACATATATTTCAATCCGCTTGATTTGAGCCGATTTCCGTAAGAAAAAACGCCAGGCATCAGGTGCCTTGGCGCGTAGAATTCCGTTTATTTTTCACATATCTCATAGACAGCCATAAGCCGAATGTCAAAGAGCATGCGTCGATGATGATGATTGGCCATGAATGGGTGTAGCCCGCATAGGCAGAAGCGCAGATGAGGGCAAGCGATAAGAACAAACCCATGAAGTGATTATACGTGACTCTCGTGAAAACGTAGACTAATAAAGCAGGAAAGATCATAGCTGCCACAATCCATGTCATCGAATCATCTCCTTATCACTGTAAATTCATGCCTTTATTGTAGCACATCCGGGAAATCACTTCCTACAGCTACAGCTGCTTCTCCTCTTCTTTTTTTCTCGTTCCCGGGAACAGCACCTGGATGGTCGTTCCCATCCCTTCTTCGCTGTTCACTTTCACTTTTGCCTGATGCTGGTCTATGATCCATTTTGCAATTGAAAGCCCAAGGCCGGTGCCTTCATTTCCCGACCGCGATTTTTCTCCTTGATAAAAGCGGTCGAAAATATGGGGGATATCTTTCTTTTGGATGCCTACCCCGTTATCGGCCACCGACAATTCAATTTGGTTCCCCAACTGCCTGCAAATGACGGTTATCTTCCCCGTCTCCGGCTCCGTAAACTTAATTGCATTATCGAGGAGGATAACTGCAAGCTGATGGATCCGTTCACTGTCCCCGTACATTTCGACAGGATTGCCTGCCTTCAGTGTTACCTGCTTTCCGTCCAAGGCGGCGATTTCTTTATAATTACCCACTATTTCCTCGAGCAGCCCCGTAATCTGGAACCTCTCTTTTTTGATCGAAACGGCAGTCGAATCCGTACGGGTGAGCAGAAGCAAATCACCCACCAGCTTCGTAAGTCTCCGGCATTCCTTGGCGATTACCGAAACTTCGACAGCCCTATCCTCAATCGTATCCTGAGGAGACCGCAGCAAAAGCTCGGCCCGCGACTGGATGACAGAAAGGGGCGTCCTCAGCTCATGGGAGGCATCCGAGACGAATTGCTGCTGCCTATCCATGGATTCCCTGATCGGCCCGAGCGTTGCCCCGGCAAGATAAAATCCGACAACAATGAAAATGATGCCCCCCACTACTGTGCCAAGAGTCAGAAGCGCACCTACCC
>CAKQBC010000102.1 GCA_934215995.1 uncultured Bacillus sp.
GTCCGGAATGGACTGCTTTTTTTGGCGTCAATGCCTTGAAAAATGGTTTAAAAAAGCGATTTTACTTTTCTTTTCATTTTTCGCATCGAACGTTTCGACACTTTCTGGGAACCGATGACGGCAGCTGCCGCCATTCCGGCACCGAAGCTCATCATAGAAGAAACCGACATTCTCCGCATGATTTTACACCTCTTCCATTCACATGGTATAGCGGCGATCTTCTTCAGAGAATAAATCATCCAAAGAACTTAAGCTTCCGTCTTCTTCCACCTGGTGTGTATGGATAACATCATTGGATACAGACAATTCGATCAGGCAGTTCCAGCAATAAAACTGGTTTACGCCAATTTTGCCGATATCTTTGCTTGAGCAGTTGGGACATTTCATTAGCCTTAAGACACCTCACTGATTCAGGTTCATGAAATCACGATGGCATCTTTTGCTAATGATAAAGGCTCGGGCGTATGAATCATTCTTTTCCCTTCTGTAATATCAGAAAAGAAACCATTGGAAATTTCATATGCTACGATTGTGCCCTTGCTCTCAGAAAAATATACATCATCCAGCAGGCCCAGATTCTCGCCATGCCCGTTAATCATCATTTTGTTTGCTATTGCCCGCTGATGTTGAAGAGTGACGCACTTTTCATGATTAAAGGCAAGAATTCTGGCGGCATCGCCTACTGTCACACCATCCTGATCGATTGACGCTACCCCGCCAAGCGGAATGAGCCGGAGCTTTCTGAACAAGGCCTTTCTTTTCATGAGCAGCCCCTTTACATATCCTGCTTCCGAAAGGACAAGATCGCAAATATGCCCAAGGAGCTTTCCGCTTTCATCATGAATTGGCAAACCTTTCAGTGTAGATAATGTCCGCAAAGCATATCCCGCCTTTCCGAACATTTATAGTATGGTTCCCGCGGCCGATTTCATGACGTGCAAGTTTTTCCTCACAATCCAGCGATAAAATCCTTAATTGCGCTCATACGCAAGAAGGCTGCCATTCAAAAGGCTGCCTTCTTTATTCATGGCTCTGTTAAACGCTATTGTTGATTTTCGCTACGGGCGGACGCTTTCCGCGGGGCGCACGCCAATCCTCCTCGTCGCTTTCGCTCCTGCGGTGTATCGGCCTGCACGCTTCATCCCGCAGGAGTCGCCGCCCTTCGCTCCAATAAACGGATCTTTCAAAATCAACACTAAAATATAACATAGCCTTATTCATTCCATAAAATCGTACGGAGTGACTTTCCCCATGCCGATCATCGGATCAGCCTCAAGCAGCACTTGCGCGAGCGGGATATTCCTTTCTTCCTGGCCAGCCTCTTCCGTCTCAGAGCTGAAATCAGCTTCTTCTGCGGCATCCTCATCGCAATTATCTTCCCCGAAGGCAAGCCTGATTTTCTCTTTGAGCGTTGTGTTCCGTTCATGGTCCTGCGTCCGTTCAACGCCTATCCGCAGTGCTTCTTCTTCACCGCACAGAATAAGGAATTGCTTGCTCCGGGTAATCCCAGTATAAATCAATTTCCGCCTCAGCATCCGGTAATAGCTTTTCACCACCGGCATGATGACAATCGGAAATTCACTCCCTTGCGATTTATGGATGGAGCAGCAATAGGCATGCGTTATTTGGTTAAGGTCCTGCTTCGTATAGGATACTTCAATCCCATCGAACGAAACGTATACCAAATCCTGTTTCTCCGTATTTTCCTTCGCATAGGAGATAGAGATGATTTCCCCCATATCCCCATTGAAGACAGAGCTT
Organism: uncultured Bacillus sp.; assembly: GCA_934215995.1. GTDB lineage: Bacteria > Bacillota > Bacilli > Bacillales > DSM-1321 > Bacillus_AD. The sequence continues at coordinate 1,762 of CAKQBC010000102.1, forward strand.
TCAGGCTGGTTTACGAGCTGAAGGACTTTGTCCCCGACACGATAGACACTATCCCCGAATGCAATTTCCCTCCGCTGTCCGTCCGGATTCGGATTATAGATTTCCTGAATGAGCTTATTTAGTGCATCAATTCCGGCAGGGCCTCTGTACATAGGGGCCAATACCTGTATATCCCTGGCTTTATAGCCTTTCTTTTTCGCATTTATTACGACCTGCTCAACGACTTTCATGATCTGGGAGGTTCCACATGCAAAAAAGGAGCGGTCCTTTTGCTGTTTCGCAATATCCGCCGGCAGCCTCCCTTTTTTGATTTCATGGGCCAGCTCGATGATCGATGAACCATCGGCTTGCCGATATATGCTCTCAAGCCTGATTGTCGGTATGCACCCCGAAGACAGCAAGTCCTTCAACACTTGGCCCGGACCGACAGAAGGGAGCTGGTCCTCGTCCCCTACGAATATGACCTGGACAGATTCAGGCAAGGCCTTCAGCAGCTGATTCGCGAGCCATGTATCGACCATGGACATTTCGTCAATGATGACAAGCCGGCCTGTGATCGGATTGTCTTCGTCATGATTGAATCCTTCACTCCCATTCCATCCGAGCAGCCGGTGTATCGTTACTGCCGGAAGTCCCGTTGACTCGGTCATCCGCTTTGCAGCCCGCCCAGTGGGCGCAGCAAGCACGAAAGGAAAAGGATCGTTATCCTTGTACGCATGGATATCCATTGATACACCATGGAGTTCGCTGTACAGCTCTACAATCCCCTTTATGACGGTCGTTTTTCCTGTCCCCGGACCGCCGGTCAGAAGCATCATCGGGGACATAAGGGCGGTCTGTATTGCTTCCTGCTGCTTGGGCGCGTATTCCACGCCAAGCCTTTCCTCCAATTCGCCAAGCGCCAGCAGGAATTCGGATTCCGGAAAAGCATCCTTGTATTCTGTCTGTTCCATGATTCTTTTTATGTTGGTTGCAATGCCTTTTTCCGAAAAGAATAGCGAAGGGGAGTAAATCCTTTTTTCTTCAATAACGATTTTGCTTTCCTCTTCCAATGAAAGAAGAGCCAAAGAAATCGATTGGAACTCCACTTGATCCCGCTTATTCTCTTCAAGCAGATCCTGGACGAGCGGCAGGAGCTCTTCCGCTTCCATGTAGGCATGGCCCTCCTGATGGCACTGGACGTCCAGCACATACAGGCAGGCGGCCTTAATCCGTTACTCATGGCTCCCGCTGATCCAAAGCTTGTAACCCAGATCATCAGCCCTGCCGAATACGATTCCATCAATGTCCTCGACAAGCTTATACGGATTCGTTTGGATGATGCTTAAAGTGTCCTGCTTATACGTCTGGTAGATCTTCATCGACAGCTGCGGACCGAACCCGTATTGATTCAGGCCGATCATCACTTGTTCAAGGCCCTGATGCTCGACGAGCGTGTCATACAAGCTTTTGGCCTTTTCCCCGGACAGTTTCGGAACAGAATCCAATAGCGAAGGCGTGGCGAGTATTTTGGAAATGGCGTCATCCCCTATCGTCTCCACAATGCTTTCCGCTGTCTTCTTCCCTATGCCATGGAACAGTGTGCTCGACAGATAGTTGACGATGCCGTCCTTCGTCTGCGGAATATCCTTTTGGAACGAATCAACCGCAAATTGCACGCCGAACTTCGGATGCTCCTTCATCTTCCCATAAAAGACATATGTTTCATGCTCATGGATCTGAGGGAAATAGCCGACAATCACCGCTTCCTTTTCATCATAGCCGGCATTCGTTTCATCGACCCGAATGCGGACAACAGAATATAAATTTTGCTCATTATGGAAAATCGTAACGAGATGCCTTCCTTTAATGAATGTCTTTGTCTGTCCCTCAAATAAGTCCAGCTCATTCTGTTGAACCATCCGTGCCCCTCCTTGTTTTTATTCTCTTCCTAAAACCATTTCCATAATTTTTTTGCCGTTGGCCGCAAGGATATGGTCGCTTTGCGCCTCGAGCGCTTTATCGAAGTATTCCAGCGCCTTTTCAGCATCTTCAAGATGCCCTGCATAGGCGACACCAAGATTGTAAAGTGCATCTGCATGGGCAGGGTCCATTTCCAGAACCTTGTTCAATTCTTCAATCAGCTCTTCATACATTTCTTCATTTGCCAAAGCAAGGGCAAATTGGAATCGGGCATCTATGTCTGCCGGATTCAATTCGACGCTCCTTTGCAGATATGGCATTGAAAGCTTAGGCTGGTCCAGCTGCTGAAGCGTCATCCCGAGCATGAAGTAGCAGTCGCTGTTTTCCAGCCCGCTTTTAATCGCTCTTTCCAAGAAATCCTTCGCTTCCATATATTGTTCACTTTCATAATAGAGGTTTCCAAGTGAATAAAAAGCCGCACCCGCATTTTCATCAAGCGTCAAAGCCTTTTTGAAGAAATTCACCGCTTTTTCGCGCTCTCCCACTGCCACGAGCACGTTTCCGAAGTTTATGTAAGCAACCGCATCATCCGGCTGTTCTTCGATGGCTTCAGAAAAAGCCTTTGCAGCTTCTTCATATTTTCCTTCTCTCATATAGTCGATGCCCAGTTCATTTTTCGTCTTCATATCGTTTCACACTCCATTTTTTCTATTTAGAAGTATACCATAAAGTGAAACTTCCATCAGTGCAGGTTTCTTTTTGATCGGACTCTGTTAAACGCCATTGCTGATTTCTGCTGCGGAAGGGCGCTTTCCAACAAGAAAAGGAGCCGCATGCTGCTTGTGCAGAACACGGGCTCCCCATTCCTAAAGCTGCCGGACTATCCAAGATAGTCAAGCTGCTTGCCATTATTATAGACCGTATCGATCGTGCCGCCGCCAAGGCATTCATCGCCTTTGTAGAACACGACTGCTTGTCCCGGCGTGATTGCACGTGTCGGCTCATCGAAAACGACTTCCACACTTTCCTGGTCAATTACCTTCACGGTGACGCCAACGTCTTTTTGACGGTAACGGAATTTGGCTGTGCAGGCGAATTCGCCTTCCACCGGCTTGTCCGCAACCCAGCTTACATTGACTGCCTTCAGGCTTGTCGAATACAGTTTTTCATGATGGAAGCCTTGGCATACATACAGGACGTTCCGCTTTAGGTCTTTTCCTGCAACAAACCATGGGTCTCCGCTTCCCCCGATTCCAAGACCATGCCTTTGGCCGATTGTATAATACATCAGGCCGTCATGCTTGCCTTTGACCTCGCCATCAAGCGTTTCCATATTCCCAGGCTGCGCAGGCAGGTAGTTGCTGAGGAATTCCTTGAAATTCCTTTCGCCGATAAAGCAGATGCCTGTTGAATCTTTTTTCGCAGCTGTCGCAAGCCCGGCTTCTGCAGCGATTTCCCTCACCTTCGCTTTTGGAAGATGCCCAAGAGGGAACATTACTTTCTCAAGCTGCTTTTGCGTGAGCTGATTCAAAAAGTACGTTTGGTCCTTATTCTCGTCGACTCCCCGAAGCATTTTATATTCCCCGTCGCGGAACTCAACCTGCGCATAATGGCCGGTTGCCAAATAGTCCGCTCCCAGGTTTACTGCATGCTCCAGGAAAGCCTTGAATTTGATTTCTTTATTGCACATAACATCCGGATTCGGTGTTCTTCCTGCACGATATTCATCAAGGAAATATGTGAACACCTTGTCCCAGTATTGTTTTTCAAAATTGACGGCATAATACGGGATGCCTATTTGTTCGCAAACCTTCATTACATCTTCATAGTCCTCGGTTGCGGTACAGACCCCGTTCTCATCCGTGTCATCCCAGTTTTTCATGAATATGCCCACTACATCGTAGCCTTGCTGTTTCAGCAGCAGGGCTGCGACGGAGGAATCGACTCCCCCGGACATCCCTACGACAACACGTGTGTCTTCAGGCGCTTTTTTCATTATCTATTCACCACTTTATTTATTGTTTCGTCAGCCTTTTCACTATTTTCACCGTTTCATGTGCGGCTTTCTCAATGTCTTCAACTGTATTGTATAAGCCAAAACTGAACCTGATTGAATTTGTAGTCTTTTCGTGCCCTTTGCCGTACATAGAGACAAGGACATGCGACGGGTCGATCGACCCTGCCGTGCAGGCTGAACCGCTCGATGCGGCAATCCCCGCCAGGTCCAGATTGACAAGCATCGCCTCCACATTTGTGCCAGGGAAGCTGACATTCAGAATATGGGGCAAGGTATGTTCCATTGTACCATTAACGTCAAATGAAATATTTCCCTCGCTGAAAATGTTCAGCATGGCTACCCTGAACATTTTGTATGTTTCCTGTCTTTCCGCCAATTTCTCTTCGGCAATCTTGCTTGCTTCCGCAAAACCGGCGATGCCTGGAAGGTTTTCCGTGCCTGCCCGGCGTTTTCGTTCTTGTTCACCGCCGAACATTATCGGGTGCAGCTGGACCCCTTCCCTGCAATAGAGGAAGCCGACTCCGTTAGGGCCATTGATTTTATGCGAAGAAACCGACAGCATATCCACCTTCAGCTCTTTGACGTCGATGGCAATGGCGCCATAAGCCTGTACAGCGTCCGTATGGAAGTATGCCTGATGGCCCTCCAGCAATTCGCCGATCCCCTGCACATCCTGCACAGCACCCACTTCATTGTTGCCGAACATGACAGAAACAAGGATTGTATCTTCCCTAAGTGCGTCCCGCAGGTTCTCTATGTTTATTCTTCCCGTTTCATCCACAGGCAAGTACGTAACTTCAAATCCTTGTTTTTCAAGCGTATTGAACGTATGCAGTACAGCATGGTGTTCAATTTCAGTCGTTATCATATGTTTCCCTTTTTGCTTGCGGGCAAGGGCGGTCCCTATAATTGCGTAATTATCGGCTTCCGTTCCGCCGCTCGTAAAAATGATTTCATTATCCTTTGCGTGTATGGAGGCTGCCAATCGTGCTCTTGCCTCATTCAGTTGTTTTCTTGCTTCCCTCCCGTATGAATGGATGCTGGAAGGGTTGCCGAAATTGGTTTCCATAGTTGCCATTACTGCTTTCATGACATCCGGATGCACCGGTGTTGTGGCAGCATGGTCGAGATAGATTCTTTCCACTATCTCTCCTCCTCATAAATGCGTTTAAATATAGAACATGTATCCGTCAGGAGCATTGTCCTCATTATAATTAGCCAAATCCTCGAGCGTAGTCGTATCCAAAACTTCTTTCACCGCATCCCTGATCCGGTTCCATAGTTCCCTCTTTGCAGGCTCTTCGTTTTCAATGCCTTCAACGATGCTGATCGGTCCTTCGAGCACCCTGATGATGTCACCGGAAGTGATCTCTTTCGGGTCTTTTGCGAGAACATAGCCACCATATGCCCCGCGGATGCTTTTGACAAGCCCCGCATTCCGTAAGGGCGCAATCAATTGCTCAAGATAATGTTCGGACAAGCCGTTTGTTTTGGCAATCAGCTTCAGGGATGTAGGAGAAGCCGCCTCTTCGTGCTTTTTTGCCAGTTCAATCATTATTGTTAAGCCGTATCGGCCCTTTGTTGAAATCTTCATTTTATATACACCTCGTATCGATATTTCATCTGCAAATCTGCAGGCAATCGGTCATTTCATAAAGTGAAACTTCAACGGCTGGTTTCTTCGATCCCTCTGTTATATTAATGCGAGACAATCTTGATAAGCATAGTAGGATTACGTTCGTTATAACCGCTGAAATTATAGCATACCATGCAGTAAAATGCATATTTGTTTCCATTATAACCTACCGGAGCAGAGGTTCGACAAACAATCCGTACTTTTTGCCTTTTTTGCAGGGAGCCTCATCCGCAGAAATGTTGGATTTTGCCTCCTGGCCAATAAAAAAACGGGTTAAGCAAAGGCAATAGTGCCAAGCTTTCCCGCTTTTTTGCATCGCTATTCAGTTTATGGCTGTTTCAGAGATGCCGGACGGTTATTGGCCGGCTTTTTGCAG
>CAKQBC010000103.1 GCA_934215995.1 uncultured Bacillus sp.
GCATCACCCCTAAACCTTTTTATAATTATAAGGAATTCTGAAGGTAAAATCAACTAAATATTTTGAATATTTTAATAATGGCATTTTACTGGAAAAAAGTTCTTTGAATTATTTGTGAATTCAAACATGCTCCGTATGAATTGTGATAATGTATGGATGTTGAGACATTTTGTTTTGTTGAGAGGGGAATTTACATGGACGGAAGTTTTCACAATCTGATTGATGAGTATGAGATCAACACTTATACAATTATGATTAAGCCAAAAGTGGTCGGAGATAGAATCTATTCTGAAATATTGGAAAGTGAAGAGGAATTTATCTCGACTTTAAAACCGATCGAAATCATCAAGAACAGCTGCGATTATTTTGGCTGCCAATATGATGGCAGAAGGGGAGGGACGCGAAGCCTTACCGGTTATACCCATAAAGCGCCGATAGCGATTGAACCGAGCAGTTCGATTTATTTCTTCCCGACCACATCCCCGGAAAAAGAGAGCTGTGTTTGGTTTGCCCAAAGTCATATAGCAAGTTTTAAGAAAAAGAGCCCTTTCGAAACAACAGTGACTTTCCGGAACAAGAAATCGATTGAAATCAATGTGTCCTACAGTTCATTCGAAAACCAGCTGAGCAGAACTTCCATTCTGAAACTGACTCTTGATAACAGAATTGCGGAGGTTGGCACGAAATATTCCCCGCGCCAGGCTAAATATTTTCCCGATTGATTCCTAGTGCAGTTTCTGGTATTGAGCGTACAGATAGAACTTCATCAGCTCCTCCACTTTATTGCGTATGCGGGGATTGAAATAATTATGGTGCTCCTCGTACCCCTTGTAAATGAATGAGAACATCGTAAAGGCCTCGTCACGCCGGATTTCTCTCACTTTTATATTTTCCTTCCTTAAAAAGCGGTTTGCTTCCGATAATTCTTTCTGGACTTTGCCCAAAGTCAATTCAATCCATTCAATATAAGGTTTCGATAGCTTGAATGGTCCTTTTTGAAACAGGACCAGATCGCGCTCCAAAATGGTCAGGACCATCGGCAGGTAGATGGCCTGTTCAATTTTGTCGCGTTCTTTTTGCGGTATGCGAGTCATAAGATCCCTCCTTAAATCGAACATTTGTTCTTATATTTTAATGAAAAATGCGTAAGCAGGCAAGACTCTTTTTTGGAAAGCTGATGCAGCGGCTGGCCGCAAAACAGAAGTTGCAATCATATGGCGGCTGGGTAAAGGTAAATATATATGTAAGTTTGATTATATGCCTTCTCTTTATAAAAACAGATGTATTATAATAGAAGCATATAGTATATTGTTACCAAGTTCCTGCGGGTGCTTTGACTTACTTGCTGGAAAATATTTATTGTTGTTAAGGAGCTGCTTATGGATTTCGACTTCCTGGGAAACATTTTTACTGAAGAAAATATTCTTGAGCTTATCGAAACATATAAAGCTTTTGGGCCGATTCCCGGGATTCTGTTTCCGCTGCTTGAAGCATTCCTGCCGTTTCTCCCGTTGGTGGTATTTGTCTTTGCCAACACAAACGCCTTTGGTTTATGGATTGGCTTCTTATTATCCTGGGCAGGTGCCACACTCGGGGCCATCATTGTTTTCTTTGTCATAAGAAAATATGGGCATATAAAACTGCTCACCTTCATCAAGCGCAATAAGCAAGTCCAGAAACTGACGCATTGGCTGGATGTTCACGGATTTGCCCCGGTTTTTCTGCTGCTTTGCTTTCCGTTCACGCCTTCAGCGGTCGTTAATATAGTTGCCGGCCTTTCAAAAATGAGCTGGATTCAATATATATTGGCGGTTGCTACAGGAAAGCTGGTCATGATTTTTACCATGAGTTATGTAGGGTATGATATTATGGCATTAATCCAGCAGCCGAAAAGGACAGCAATTGTGCTCGTGATCATTTTTGTTCTCTGGTATGTTGGAAAGAGAATAGAAGCAAGATTGAACAAGGGCATTGAACAATTGCAGGATGGGATTAAAAGGGAAAGAAGAAGAAAAGAAAAAGGCTGATAGTATCGCGTGTGGAGGAATATGAGTGGCAGATGATAAAAACATTCTCCTCGATTGGTTGAAGATAGGGATTTTGGGAATCATTCTTTTTCTTTTTGTCAGGGCATTTCTGTTTTCCAGCTATGAGGTGGACGGAAATTCCATGGAGACAACCCTTGCAAATGGAGATAAGCTGATCGTCAACAAAGTAGGATATGAGTTCGGAAGCATCTCAAGGTTCGATATCCTTGTTTTTCATGCAGAAAACGAAAATGATTATGTAAAAAGGGTGATAGGGCTTCCCGGAGAGAGAATCGAGTATAAGAACGATCAATTATACGTAGACGGGAAAGCAGTCGAAGAACCATTTCTGGACAATGGATCGGGAATCCTGGGCCAGAAGGGTACGGAAGATTTTACATTAACCCAGTACACAGGGGTGGACCGGGTTCCGGATGGACAGCTGTTTGTGATGGGTGATAACCGTCTGAACAGTCTTGACAGCCGGCATTTTGGGTATGTGCCCATTAAAAATGTAATCGGCAAAGTAAATGTCCGCTATTGGCCTGTGGAAAAATTCTATATTGAACTGTGAAGAGGCAGACAGACCGTACATCATTGTCTGCTTTTTCATTTGGCTTGCGTAAGTAGGGCGAGCAGAAATCGATACAGAAATGGCCCCGGTTCGCAAGTGAATCATCTGTGGGGCGAAGCCTCCCGCAGATTGCAGTTTCACCCTATATGCTATAAAATAATATAAGAACTTATGTTCTCCAGAATATTGAAACAATATAGAACGGCAGAAAGCGGCCCATCTTAAGCAGAAAGGCTGAATGGACCGCTGAGGCATATAGTTATACCCCGCTTATTAAGAATTGGCGGGGTGGTTGTCTCTGTATAGATCCAGATGGATGCTGCCGTTCCCATTTAATTTATATAAAAAGATACCCAGAGAAGGGGGTTAAACAATGTCCTTGCAATTTTTAACGGGCCGTTCAGGTGCAGGGAAAACGACGTGGCTCCTTGATGATATTCGGGGCAAGCTTCGCGAGAAACCGGATCGTACCCCGATTATTTACCTGGTCCCGGAACAGATGACGTTTATGAGTGAATACAAGCTTGCGGGCACCCCGGGCCTGAATGGGACAATAGCCGCGCAAGTATATAGCTTCACACGCCTGGCCTGGAGGGTGCTTCAGGAAACAGGGGGAAGCAGCAGGACCCATTTGTCGAGTGTCGGCATGAATATGATGATCACCAAAATCATTGAAGAAAAGAAAGAAGAGCTGAAGCTTTTTCACCGCTCTGCCGGAAAGACAGGATTTATCGGCAATATGGAACAAATGCTGATCGAACTGAAGCGATATTGCATCGCGCCGGAGGATATGAAATCGATCACCGCAGAAAAGCTGGCTGATGAAACAGACCAAAGCCTGAAAGATAAACTTCACGACCTTGAGATTGTTTATGGATCGCTCGAGCAGGCATTGGCTGGAAAGTATATTGATTCGGAAGATTACCTGACGCTTCTGGCCCAAAAGATTCCGCAGTCTGCGTATCTACAGGATGCGGAAGTCTATATTGATGGCTTCTACAGCCTGACGCCCCAGGAATTGCTTGTGGTTGACGCATTGATGAAGACGTGCAAAAAAGTGACTGTGTCCCTGACAATCGACCAGGCATTCAGGCAAGGACCGCCGAATGAGTTCTATTTATTTGGCATGTCGGCACGGCTGTACCATGCAATCCATCAGCTTGCAATGAATGCTGGAATCAAAATAGAAGAGGATATTTCCTTGCATAACCAGGAGCGTTTTGCCGCCAGCCGCAGTCTGGCCCATCTGGAACAGAATTTCAATATCCGTCCGGCAATCGCTTATGAGGGAGAGACGGACGCCACGATTATGATGGCAACAAACAGGCGGGCCGAGGTGGAAGGAATCGCCCGGGAAATTCTGCGTTTGGTCAGGGATGGAGGCTGCAGATGGAAGGACATAGCCCTCTTGCTCAGAAACGGACAAGCCTACCATGATCTGATCCGTACTATATTCCATGATTATGAAATTCCTATATTCATTGACATGAAAGATACGATGCTGCATCATCCGCTGATTGAGCTGATCCGTTCGGCCCTTGAAACGCTCAATACGAATTGGCGGTATGAACCGGTGCTCCGGACGATTAAAACAGAGCTTCTTTTCCCGATGGACGCCGATCATAAAGAGATGCGGCTGCAGGTCGACCAATTGGAGAATTATGTCCTGTCAAGGGGCATTAAAGGCGAACGTTGGACTGACGAGAATAAATGGGCCTACAGGAAATTCAGGGGCCTTGAGCTTGAGGAGCGGGGACAGACCGATCAGGAGCGCTTGATTGAAGAAGAGCTGAACGCTATGAGGGATTTGTTCCGCGGGCCATTGATGAGGCTGCAGAACCGGTGCAAGAAAGCTAAGACTGGCACCGATTATTGCCGGGCGCTTTATGTATTCCTGGAGGAAGTGCAGATTCCCGGGAAGCTTGAGAAAATGTATGCAGATGCAATAGAGAAGGGCGATGTCGCTTACTCAAGGCACCATGAACAAGCCTGGAAAGAAGTGGTCGGCTTGCTGGATCAGTTTGTGGAAGCAATGGGCAGCACCGAGCTGAACTTGAAGCAATTCACTACAATCCTTGATTCAGGCCTTCAGGCAATGAAGTTCTCCCAAGTGCCGCCGGCAATTGACCAGGTGTTGGTCGCTAACCTTGACTTATCGCGTGTGAACGATGTGAAAATTGCGTTTGTCATGGGGCTGAATGAAGGAGTATTGCCGATGAAGCCGACTGAAGACGGCATTCTGTCCGATGAAGACCGAATCGCGCTCAATAGGGCGGGGGTCGAAGTGGCTCCCGACTCTGCATCACGGCTTCTGGACGAAGAATTCGCTGCCTACAAAGCCTTTGCAACTCCTTCCCATCATCTGTATATAAGCTACCCTCTCGGCGATGATGAGGGCGGCTCATTGATGCCGTCGCCTTATATAAAAAGGATCACGGAAGTGCTTCCTGGCGCCGGGAAAAGGTTTGTCCATAATGAGCCGACAGAAGATGAGGAGAAGAACCAATTATCTTACATGGTGAACGATGATATTGCCATATCGTTTTTGGCTTCTGCCATGCAGGTGAAAAAGCGGGGCTATGACATCAGCCCGGTATGGTACAGCTTATATAATCATTACCTGGAAAAAGAACCGGATGACATGCTGAGGGTGTTGGGCAGCCTGTTTTACGAGAATAAAGCAAAGAGGCTCTCGAAACAGACGTCAAAACAGCTGTATGGGAATAAAATCATCGGATCTGTCTCAAGGATGGAGAAATTCAACAGCTGTGCATTTTCTCATTTCGCATCCCATGGCCTGAAGCTGAAGGAAAGGAAAGTATACAGGCTGGAAGCGCCTGATATCGGGGAAATGTTCCATGGCGCCCTGAAAATCATCTCCGATACTTTGATTGCCCGCAATATTAAGTGGTCTTCCCTGACGCGGGAAGAATGCAGGAAATTTGCCCATATGGCAGTCGAACAGCTGGCGCCGAAGCTGCAGAACCAAATCCTGCAAAGCTCCAAGAGGCATTTCTATATCCAAAGAAAGCTGGAAAATGTCATCGGAAGGGCATCGATGGTATTGAGCGAGCAGGCAAGGCACAGCGGATTCGAACCGCTGCGGCTTGAACTTGGATTCGGGCTGGGAGGCCGCGACCAGCTGCCCCCGCTTGCATTCGAGCTTGCAGATGGGACGAAGATGGAATTGGTCGGGAGAATAGACCGGGTTGACCAAGCCGAATATAATAACCAATTATATGTAAGGATTATCGATTATAAATCAAGCACAAAAGATATAAACCTCGATGAGATTTATTATGGGCTCGCCCTGCAGATGCTTACGTATCTGGACGTCATTATTTCCCATGCACAAAAGCTGGTCGGCAAGGAAGCTTATCCGGCAGGAATGCTTTACTTCCATGTCCATAACCCATTGGTAAAGGCCGCTGATATGCTGGCATCCGAGCAGATCGAACAGGAGATATTGAAACAGTTCAAAATGAAGGGCTTATTGTTGGAGGACCCGGGCATTCTACAATTGATGGACGACCAGTTAAAGGTTGGGGAGAGCAGCAAGTCCAATATTATTTCAGCCAACTTCCTGAAGAGCGGGGAAATTTCAAAGACATCGAAGACGGCCAGCGAGGAAGAGTTCAAAGCACTGAGGAATTTTATCCATACAACCTATAAAAAATCCGGTAATGAAATTATTGAAGGAAAGACGAACATCAATCCTTATAAGATGAAGGATCAAATGCCTTGCACATATTGTTCGTTTAAGAGCGTATGCATGTTCGACGGGGCGCTGGAGGAAAACCAATACAGGATCCTGCAGCCGAAGAAAGCGGATGAGGTGATGGCAATCATCCAAGGGAAGGAGGACAACCATGAGTAAAACAGTAATACCGGCCATGCCGGCTGAAATGACGTGGACAGAGGACCAGTGGAAAGCTATTTGGGCAACTGAACAGGATGTATTGGTCGCCGCCGCGGCAGGGTCGGGGAAAACGGCCGTTCTTGTAAACCGGATTATCAATAAACTCCTTTCCGGCCATACAAATGTAGATGAGCTGCTGGTCGTTACATTCACAAATGCTTCTGCTGCCGAGATGCGCCATCGGATTTCTGATGCTCTTGAGGGAGCCATTCAAAAGAATCCCGGTTCCCAGCATTTAAGAAGGCAGCTCAGCCTGATGAACAGGGCATCAATCAGCACCCTGCATTCCTTCTGCCTGGAAGTGATCAGGAAATACTATTATGAGATTGAAATAGATCCTGGTTTCCGGATTGCCGATTCAACAGAGGCAGAGCTGCTGAAGGATGAAATGATTGATGACCTTCTGGAAGAGCAATATGGGATTGAAGAAAACGAGTCATTTTTCCGGCTTGTTGATGCCTTCAGTTCCGACCGCAATGATATTGAGCTGCAGAATATCATCAGGACCCTGCATGAATTCTCCAGCTCTCACCCATATCCGGCGCAATGGCTGGATACAATGGTTTCCATGTATGAGGTCGGTGAGGAAACAACAATCGATGAACTGCCGTTTATGGAAAGCCTGCGTTTATATGTCAATCTGCAGATTGCAGCGGCAAAAGATCATTTTGCGGAAGGACTGTCATTGACTAAGCTTCCGGCAGGACCGGCGGGGCGTGCCGAAACATTCCTGAAGGATTTGGAGATTATTGAGAAACTCGAGTCCAGCTCAGGCCAATCCTGGAATGCTCTATATGAAGCAATGTCTTCCCTGAAGTTCTCCACGCTGAAAAAAGCTTCCGGGGATTTCGACAAGAATTTGGATGAACAATGCAAGAAAGCAAGGGATGCGGGAAAGAAACTTCTGCAAGGCCTGCAAAAGGAGCTGTTTGCGAGGCGGCCGGAAAGTTACCTGAAGGATATTAGGGAGCTCAAGGGATATGTGGAAATGCTCGTTTTCCTCGTCAAGCAATTTAAGGAACGGTATGCTGCGGAAAAACGTGAACGCGGCATCGTGGACTTTTCCGACCTGGAGCATTATTGCCTTGATATCCTGACAGAGCAGGCGGAGGACGGGAAAGTGGTGCCGTCTGATATCGCATTGAAGTACAGGAGCAGATTCAAGG
>CAKQBC010000104.1 GCA_934215995.1 uncultured Bacillus sp.
TTCTTGACCAGCAACAGTGTAGACTTCGGTTCAGCAGCTGGGGCTGCTACCCTTATCACTAAATCAAAAGGCGTTCCCATCAAGAACATTTATGTCCTTTCCCAGCCTGAATGGACCGGATTAGTGTCCCTCGATGGCAGCATCCGATCCCCCGAGGATTTAGCCGGTAAGAAAGTAGCCGCCACATACGGAACAGATCCATATATCTTTCTGCTGCGTTCTTTAGATGAAAAAGGACTAGATGCAAATCAAGTGGAAATAGTCAATCTTCAGCACAACGACGGCTATCAGGCTTTATTAAAAGGTGATGTTGATGCTTGGGCAGGATTGGACCCGATTATGGCTACAGCGGAACTTGAATCTGATGCAAGCATATTTTATCGAAATGTTGATTTCAATACGTATTCTTTCTTAAATGTTCGTAGTGAATTTGCTGAAAAACACCCAAAAGAAGTGAAAAGGGTAATCGAGTTGTATGAAAAGGCCAGAAAATGGATTATTGACAACCCGGAAGAAGCGGCAGCCATCATTGCCAAAGAAGCTGACATTAAGTTGGAAGTCGCAAAAAAGCAGCTGGAAAGAAATAATTTCACTCAGCCGGTTCCCGGGAATGCCCAAAAGAAAGCCTTACATTCAGCCGGTGAAATTTTACAATCATCTGATACGATTGCAATGGATGCCGACATACAACAATTGATTGACGACTTAATTGACCCATCAATCTCGGAAGAAACGATTAAATAGGGAGGATACTATGTCTAAAAAAGATTCAGCAATACCCCAGTCTCCTTCTATTCAAGCAAAGAAAACTGTCTATAGAAAGCGGAAGAAAAAAGGGATCATACTAAGCTTTCTATTACCGATTTTATTACTGATAGGCTGGAATACCATAACGGTTACCGGCATTATTCCCACTTATCAGCTGCCTACTCCCCAATCCGTACTTGAACGAATTGTAAAGATGGCTCAGGATGGCAGCCTTTGGGCACATTTAGGTACAACTACACTGCGTGTTTTAATAGGATGCTTCATCGGAACAGTGGCTGCTGTCATTTTGGGATCAATCGTTGGGTTTTATCAAAAGGCAGAACGTATTTTCGATCCGATTATCCAAGCATTTAAGGCTATTCCCTCTCTCGCATGGGTACCGCTTTTTATATTATGGATGGGAATCGGTGAACCGTCGAAAATCACCTTAATTGCTGTCGGTGTATTTTTTCCTGTTTATTTAAACATGGTTAGCGGGATTTTGAACGTTGATCAAAAGTTGATAGAGATTGGAAAAATTTATAGATTAACCCATTTTCAACTTGTTAGACGAATTATTTTTCCCGCCGCTGCACCATCCTTCTTTGTCGGTTTGAGAAGCGGTCTAGGGCTTGGCTGGATGTTTGTTGTAGCAGCAGAATTGATGGGGGCAAGTGAAGGATTGGGCTATTTATTAATTGTAGGCCAGAACACTTCTTCACCTGATATTATTATTGCAAGCATTCTATTGTTTGCACTTATCGGAAAGCTGACAGATTGGGTTATCAAATTAACAGAAAACAAACTGCTGAAATGGCGCGACAGCCGTGTATAAAGGAGGAACATCCATATGTCGTTAACTTTGGACCGTTTAACCCGCACTTTCAACGGCCATGCTGGTATACAGAATATTACATTCCAAGCCCAAGAGGGGGAAATTATCGGTTTATTAGGGAAGAGCGGATCAGGAAAAAGCACACTGCTTCGTACGATAGCCGGTTTAGATATTGACTTTCAAGGTGAGATTCGAATACATGGCCAACCTGTAAATGGCCCTCAACCCGAGATCGGGGTTGTTTTCCAGGAGGCAAGGCTGTTTCCTTGGCTGACCGTCATTGAAAATGTTTTGTTCAGCCTGCCAAAGAAAACAGAAGAAGATATCAAAAAAGCTAAAAGATTATTATTTCAAGTTGATTTAGAAAGCGCTGCGGATTTATATCCAAAGCAGCTATCAGGAGGGATGGCGCAAAGAGTAGCTATTGCCCGCGCCCTTGTTTCCTCTCCACGTCTATTATTGCTGGATGAACCATTCAGTGCCTTGGACGCATTTACTAAAATGCAATTGCAGGATCTTCTTCTGAACATCTATAATCATCAGAAACTTACTGCCATTATTGTGACGCATGATATTGATGAGGCGCTGTACTTATGCGATCGTATCCTCCTGTTGGCTAACAATCCAGGCACTTTAGAAACGGAAATCCAAATACACGAGCCTAGGCCCAGAAATCGCGGGAGCGCTTATTTGGCTGAACAAAAAAGTTATATCTTATCCCGTCTTCACGTATAAATCAGTGATTATGAAGCCGGGTGACCACCTTTCGCGGCTTCATTTATCGATTGAATCTTTTCTCAAAAATGAAAACAAGGGTGCCCAAAAGCAGGTATGTTTAGCTGCTTTTGGGCACCCTCTTTATTTTGTACCTGTAACGGGAAAGCGTGGACATCCGCTAAGTCCCTTCGCTGAAAAACAGGAGATCTCGGTTTACTTGACGCTAAGCTTCTCCCTTGGCCAGTTTTTCAGAGCAAGAATATGCATCCCATCCATTTCAGCCAAAATTACTAAAGTCACCAATGGCTTTTTAATCCAGCCTTATTACAAATAAGGATGCTCATCCTTCGCCTTCAGTTTTTCCCAGCGCCTTTCAATTTCTTCTTTAAAGCCGGCAAGCATCTGTTCGTTTTCAGGCTTAAGAAGGTGCTTGGATTTCCCCATATAGGTAAGCCAATCTTCCACCGGAATTTTTTTGTTGCGCGCTTCCGGATTATAGGTGATGGCCGTCTCCCCATTTTCAACTTCATATAATGGGAAGAAACAAGAATTGACCGCCGCTTCCATAATCTTATTGCCGTACCTTTCCTCACTTCTCCAATTAAGCGGGCAAGTGATCAGCAGCTTGCCGTATACGGTGCCTACGTTTTGCGCATACCATTGGGCTTTTGCGGCTTTTTTCAGAAGATCCTGCGGAAATGCCTCTGAACCGGTGAAAACATAAGGAATATTCGATGCCGCCATGATTTGGGCCGTATCCTTGTGATGGAAAGCTTTCCCCTGCTGCATTTTGCCGACGCTTGTCGTGCTTGTCATATGGCCCATCGGTGTTGAATAAGACATTTGAGAGCCTGTGTTCATATAGCCTTCATTATCATATTCAAGCATGATCAGCTTATGGTTGCGGAGCGCTGTCCCGATTGCGGAACCCATGCCTATGTCCATTCCTCCGTCCCCAGTCACCATAACAAATGTCACATCATCAGGCACATCGATTTCCCCGCGCCGCTTCAACTCAAAGAAAGCTTCCGCCGTACCGGAAAGTGTCGCTGGCCCGTTTTGGAAGAGATTATGGATCATCGTCTGTTTATGGGATGAATACGGATAGGCCGTCGTGACAACATAGGCGCATCCGGTTTGGAACAGGACAACAATATCCCCTTCGATCCCCTTGAAGAACAATTCCAGTGCCGGGAATATCCCGCATCCCGGACATGCCCCATGACCGGGAGCAAACCTTTTCGGTTTGGCCGCCAAAGCCCGAAGCGGGGGCACTTTCACTTTCAGTTTGCCGTCTTCCTGCTGTTCTGTTTTAATCAATCCTGTCTTGAAGGCCTCCCCTTGCAGAGGCTCCATTACAGGCTGCAGAATCCGATCGTTTCCGCCGGCCGTATGGCCGTAATAATCGAAAGGTTTTTCCACAGTGTTTCCCTCAGCAGCCTTAATGGCCATTTCGAAGAAATTCAGGGCATCCTCTTTATAGAAGTCTTTCCCTCCAAGGCCGAACACTCTGCTCAACACAATCGGGCTGTTTCCCTTTACTGATTGGAGCGCAGATTTGATCTCATGTGTAAGGTTTGCTCCGTTCGCACCATATGAGTCCGCACGTTCGCCGACCAACACCGCCTTTACTCCCTGTAATGCCTGCTGTATTTCCTTAACAGGGAACGGCCTGATCAGCCCCGGGCTGACAACGCCGGCCTTAATGCCCCGCGCCCTCAGTTCATCAACTGCATCCTTCGCTGTTTCCGCAGCAGAGTTAACGAGGAAGAGTGCAACCTCCGCATCCTCCATCCTGTATGTTTGGACGGCTCCGTAATGCCTTCCGGAAAGGTTTGCGTACTCGTCCGACACTTCCTGGAACACATCATATGCTGCGTACATCGCTTCGGACTGCTGATAATGGTTGTTGACCAAATCATCGCCGTTCATATGGGCACCGATTGTGACAGGTTTCTTAGGGTCACCGACAACCGGATAATCCATCCGTGCAGGCCCTACGAAATTCTGGACAACCTGGCGATCTGTAAAATGGCTCACCCTTCTCTTTTGATGGGATGTGAAAAATCCATCATAAGCAACAAGCACAGGAAGCCGCACCTTTTCATGCTCCGCCACTTTCAATGCAATGATATTCAAGTCGTATACTGCCTGCGGAGTGCTTGCCGTCAGGATGACCCATCCAGTATTCAGTGCAAAATACAGGTCGGAATGGTCTCCCCTTATATCGAGCGGCCCGCTGATTGAACGTGTAACCAGGTTCATGACCATCGGGAAACGCGTGCCCGATTGGACAGGCAATTGTTCAAGCATATACATTAATCCGTTGGCACTTGTCGCATTAAATACACGTGCCCCGGTAACAGCCGCTCCATAACAAATCCCTGCTGAACCGTGTTCACCATCGGCAGCAATCAAATTGATGTCATGCTCCCCTCTTGCCTTCATCGAATCCAGAAGCTGGGCAATTTCAGTCGAAGGCGTGATCGGGAAGTACCCCATCAAATGATAATTGATCTGAGCTGCAGCCAACGCTGCCATGTCATTCCCTGATTTAAATGCAATCGTCTGATTCTCTTGGTTTGTTCGTTGTTTATCTTCATTCATTACTTTCATCACTTACTCGTTTCACCCCCGGATAAATAAGGAAAACTATGCTTTACGCTATGATTATCGGCGTACATCAATTCTTCTCTCATTTCAGTGAGGGAAGCAGTCGGACAAGCCACCACGCATTTAAGGCAGCCTTTGCAATATTGATAGTCGATTCCTTTCAGGAACATATTTTTGCGGCCCCGCTTGTCTTCCCCTTCTTCCCAGACAAAACAAAAATCAGGGCAGACATTATCGCAAGCCGCGCAGTTGATGCAGGTGCTGCTGTCAAAGGCCGGCAGGAACCCTTGCCTTGAGGCACTGACATCCTTAAGGATACTGTTCCCCTGCCCAAGGATGACGCCGCCTTGGATTTGGCTCTCAAATCCGAGAACGCCGGATTCAACTTGGCTTTTTTCTGCACTTTCTTCCGCTTCCGTTTGGAATGTCTGGAAGGTAACTTCTTCATATCCCCTGTTAAATGTCTTCAGGTTTGGTTCGACAAGATGCGGATATTTTTTCTCGAATGTTTCTTTAATAACAGAACGCATTACATCAGGATCCAGGAAATCGCAGATACGGAACAGGCTGCCCAGCATCGCTGTATTCACTCTCGTCTTTTCCTCGACTGCGATGCCGAGCGCATCGACAATTGCTAATGTGCCGCCCTTCATATTCAGATCCTTTCGGACACTCTCCATATCCCTCGTTGAATTCACAAGTACGATCCCGTCCGGTTTCAATCCTTTTACAACATCCACCATTTTATATAAAGCTTCATGGAAAACAGCAATAATATGGGGTTCTTCAATCGGGCTGTGATCCCGAATCTCAACATCCTGCTCACTGAACCTGATAAAGCTTTTTACAGGCGATCCTTTTTTCTCTGATCCATAGGATGAGAAGTTGCTGCCATTCAGGCCATGGCCCAGGACACCGGCTTCAGCGAGCATTTTTCCTGCGAGGTTGGCACCTAATCCTCCGATTGACTCCAATCTGATTTCAAAAAAACCCAGCTCATTTTTGTTCGGCAACAAAGACATGCCGTTTCCCTCCTTGCCAAATCTATAAAATAATCATTCATTACCTTTTGAATGATTTTGGTCTATATTCCACTGTATTATTGTATTTGATAACAACCCAGCATAGTGTAAAAAATAATGGTACAACAACTATTTTTTAATGGTACAGATAGAAAAAAAAGCCAGATTACTTTTTTTTGAAATAAATTGAAATTTTAATCAGCAGAGGTTTCTGCCTATTTTCCTTTATAATTCTGATTTGGAGCCTTCCATCAAGTTAATCGCGGAGAAAAAACAAAAGTATAACAGAAGTGTAAAACAAATTATAACAACTCACTTCGAAACAATTTGTTATGTTTTTGTAAACAGATTTTCTCCAGTTCTTAACAAAAGAAGGGTAGATTGATGGCACCTATGGTTTTATACGGAGGATAATATGGAAAAACGAGATTATTATTTTGATAACGCCAAGTTCATCCTGATCTTTTTGGTTGTTTTCGGACATTTACTAAGGACTTTCATATTCGAACACGAGTTGATTTATGCAATATATAAAACAATTTACACGTTCCATATGCCTGCATTTGTGCTGATATCCGGATTTTTCGCCCGGGGGTTCTATAAGAAGGGATACATCATGAAGCTCACGAAGAAGCTCATCCTCCCTTATCTGATATTCCAGGGCGTATACTCTGTCTTTTACTTCTATTTGAATGCCAAAGAAACGCTTACCTTTGACCTGTTGGATCCGCACTGGTCACTTTGGTTTTTGATCAGCTTATTTTGCTGGAACATCATGCTGCTTTTCTACGCAAAGCTGAAGCCTTTATTCGGATTGGCTCTTGCGATTGCCATCGGGCTGTTTGTCGGATTCTTCGATGATATTTCCAACTACTTAAGCTTGTCCCGCACCTTTGTGTTCTTTCCGATGTTCCTTGCCGGGTACTATTTAAAGAAACCGCAATTGGAAAAACTGTTGACCATTCGGTTCAAGGTATCTTCCCTGGCCATCTTTATGATCATATTCGCCGGGTTTTACCTGTATCCTGAATTTGATTATAAATGGCTGCTTGGTTCCAAACCTTATTCGGAGCTCTTATCATCCGCGCTGGCAGGAATGGGCGTCAGGCTCGCTTTCTATGTACTGAGTTTCGTTACGATCACTGCTTTCCTGGCATTGGTTCCAGTCGGCAGCTACTTCTTCACAACGCTCGGGAAAAGGACGTTGTATGTATATTTGCTTCATGGCTTCTTCGTCCAGTTATTCAGAGAAAGCGGCATAGCCGGCTATTTCACGGAATTTGAAAACTATTTCTTATTGATCGGGATTTCGCTGCTGTTGACATTCGCATTATCCAGCCAGTTTATCGCATCGTTGACCCAGCCCGTCATTGAACTGAACACGACCAGATTCAAAATACTGATGGCAAAGGTCAAAGCAACCTTCCAGCATGTGGCTACTTACAAGCTTCAATCCTTCGATAAGTATTAATGCTAAAGCAAATGTTCACCGGCATGAAAAGGCCGTTCAGCGTATCCCAAACGCCGAACGGCCTTTCTTTTCCCGCATCTGCCCTGCCTTGTTTATTCCCGAAACCTTGAAGCAGCCGTCTTCGAACAGGCCAGTGCGGAATATACCCTGGCCATTTCATTGATGATGCTATAATCGTATACTTCCGTTTTGCCAAGCCCCTCGGTTGTATAACATCGCATCAGTTTATCCCTATAGTCAGCCGCAATATTCTTCTTATTTCTGAATTTCCTTTCATT
>CAKQBC010000105.1 GCA_934215995.1 uncultured Bacillus sp.
GCGTGAAGCATATGTCGCAAGCTTGATTTTTTTCTCGGGATTGAATGTGTTCACAGCCTTGATCAGCCCGATTGTGCCGATGCTGATCAAATCTTCAATGGTAATCCCCGAGTTTTCGAATTTTCTTGCGATATAAACAACTAAACGAAGATTCCTTTCAATCAGGATCGTCCGGGCAGCCTGGTCCCCTCCCGGAAGCCTATGGATCAACAGCTCCTCTTCTTCCTTCGACAAAGGGGGAGGAAGGGCTTCCGAGCCGCCTATATAATAGATTTCGTCAGATTTCAATCCAATTTTCACAAGGATTTTATACCAATAATAGCGCGCCTTAAACAATAACCTTTTCAATATCCATTCCTCCTTAATATTTCCTTAAACAAGCTTAAGGGCCTATTCAACGCCCTTACCTCACTCTTTATGAAACCCCCTTATCCGAAAGCTGCATCACCATACGGGGATGCACGATGCACCGGTAGGAATCATCATGCGACAAAGTCTGTTCCGTAAGTGCGACCAATCCCTTCGGCACAATGCCCCTTTGCGTATCGTTTGATATCATGATCCAATCGGGACGGAACGCCATCATGAATTGCTGTTCTTGCCCCACTACTTTATAAGGGATCATCCGAATCCTGTCCGCCCATCCGCAATTTCTGTATGAATCAAGGTCAAACTCATGAAATTGCTGTTTCAGCAGGATTGCCACATCTTCCGGCACTTGGCTGCCATCGACAGAAACGATCATCACAGGAATATTCGTTATCGGCTCATGCAATTGGTTTCCGGTATCGATCAATCCCTTGCAGGAAAACTGGCAATCCTTAATTTTGAACACTATATCCACAATGCCTTCCTGCAGCATCTGGACCATCTCCATTTCAGCAAAGACCTTTTTTGAAAAAAGCCAGCCCAATGGAAAACCGAACATAACAAACAGCCAGCTGACAGGGTCTCCGTAGCTTTTCACGCCATAAACAAGGCCTAACCCGTCACCGCCAATTTTATAGGAAAACAGAAAATGGATTCCGAGCAAAAGGCCTCCAGCCAAAAATGTAATAAAGTAAAAGACCAGGCAGGCTTTCAGGAACGTCTTAAGCCTGCGGTAACCAAAAGCAGCCAAGACCATGAACAAAGAGACACAAAGCTTGAATAAAACAGAATTCGCCAAGTAATAAAAGGGAGAGAACGATAATACAATTAATAAGGAACCGATCGCTCCGCCAATAAAGATCCGAAAAGGGCTTGCACGCCTTTTCAAAAGCAATGATGTCCAGTAAAGAAGCAGGCAATCAAAGCTTCCATTCAACAAAATGATTACATCGACATATGCCACCATAACCCCACATCCATTTTCTAAAAAAAGAAACCAGCCTTCCCCTAAAAGGAGGGATATCTGCCATTTCCCATTGGCCTGCACTTCTCCCAGCCGCCTTTTCACACGGTTGTTTTTTCGCAGATCTGCCAATGCATTACTCGCCCTCTATTAAATCATTGTCCCCTCTTCTCTAAAACCGTGTGATCAACCGGCTTTTTAGTGAGTACCAAAAATCGCATTCTTCTTTTATCCGCCTGGCTGCGCTGCAGCATAAAAAGCAATTCTCTCACCCAATCCGATTTTTCACCCACTTCCGTTTACACAACTCAAAAACGAACGCATTGCATAGCCGCTGTCCCCCGCTTATGTATTCCTATTCTTCTGCCTTTTATATGGGAGTCTCAGAGACTGTCAAAAATGGGATATATAAATAACTTATAAGAAGTATACATTAGCCTTCATAAAAAAGTATGTCACTTCTTGGTTGATTAAAAGGTGTTTTTTTTTAGAAATTTGTCGTGCAAAATGTGGCATATACCGATTTAAGCATCCAATACACCGATAAATGGGCAAAAGAAAAAACACTTCCTAAGAAGTGTTTTAGTGTGTAGACAAATTCAATTTTGAGCATTTTTCTTTGAAGTTGCACCTCAGACTGATTGAAAACGTTTGTCAGTCGAGGCGCGTCAGACCGGCGAAGACGCGAATAGAACTTTTAAAGAACGTAAGCTAAATACGTCGCGTCCTGCGACAACGCTTACGTGATAAACGTCCTGTTCACCTCATGAGCGGATGAGCCGGGCAAGCAACGAAGAATGCGAGCGTTTGTCAACAGTCTGAAACACTTCCTAAGAAGTGTTTAATCGTACTCTTTTCGAATGAGCGATATTTAGATGCTTATCGACGGTTGCGGTTGCGAAGGAATGTCGGAATATCGATATCAGAATGATCCTCTGACTGATAAGATGACCTCACTGGATCCTTTTGTTCCACACGCTGCTGCACAACCCGTTTTTCAGGAGCCTGGTTAAAGCTTGGCCTTTGGTTGACTGTTCCCATAGACGGCTTGTTCATTTTTCCTGCTTCTTCAATTTCACTGAAACCTGTAGCGATGACAGTGACAATAATTTCGTCTTTTAAGTTTTCATTAATGACTGAACCGAAAATCATGTTCACTTCCTGGTCAGACGCAGAAGCAACGATATCAGCTGCCTCCTGTACTTCAAACAGGCTCAGGTTCGTTCCGCCTGTTATGTTCATCAGCACGCCTTGCGCCCCATCAAGAGATGTTTCAAGCAATGGGGATGAGATTGCCTTTTTGGCCGCTTCCGCTGCCCGGTTTTCCCCTGATGCGATACCGATTCCCATAAGGGCTGAACCTTTAGTGCTCATGATTGTTTTCACGTCCGCAAAGTCAAGGTTGATCAGACCTGGTGTAGCAATCAGGTCGGAAATGCCTTGTACACCTTGGCGCAATACATTATCCGCTTCACGGAATGCTTCAAGCATCGGTGTATTTTTATCAACGATTTCCAATAGCCTGTCGTTCTGAATCACAATCAGAGTATCGACGGATTCTTTCATTGCTGAGATTCCGCCCTGTGCTTGTGTTGCTCTCTTTCTTCCTTCGAAGGAGAACGGCCTTGTTACGACACCGACTGTCAGCGCGCCAAGGTCGCGTGCAATTCCAGCGATGACCGGTGCAGCTCCAGTTCCTGTGCCCCCGCCCATACCGGCAGTAACGAATACCATATCGGCTCCGCGCAATGCTTCCTCGATTTGTTCACGGCTTTCCTCAGCAGCTTTTTTGCCTACTTCGGGATTTGCTCCTGCCCCAAGGCCGCGTGTAAGCTTTCCGCCAATCTGCATTTTCAGTTCAGCTTTTGATAGATTCAAAGCTTGTGCATCCGTATTGACTGCAATAAAGTCAACCCCTTGCACTCCATGTTCAATCATTCTATTTACAGCGTTGTTCCCGCCTCCGCCAACGCCAATTACCTTAATCGTTGCCAATGCATCTAAATTCGATTCGAACTCTAACATGATAATCCTCCTAGTCCTGCTAATTTCCTTGACTCTCAACAAAAATCATTTTCATGATCGCCCTTTGTCCGGGGAATTCCTTCAGCCCTTTTCGAGGGGAATCTGCGAATATTACGATTTCAACGCAAGTCTTCTACTCGAAAAAATAACCCAGTAACTTTTTGATTTTTCCTTTTTCATTCGGATCTTTAGCAGGTTGATTTTTTGGTGGAACCGTCTCTTTTTGATATTTGACAGGTTTCTCACTGTTCACAGGGATCGGCTCGGCAGAATTGCCAAGGTCAAGCCCTTGCTGTCTGGCCTTTTGGCAAGCATGCTTCAAAAGCCCGACTGCGGTAGTGTATTGAGGTTCCCTGACACCGATATAATTCGGTTCAGCCGTCCTCACTCTGTTTTGGAAAATATATTGGGCCAGTTCAAGCACCCCAGGCATTTTGACGACACCGCCAGTCAGAACAAATCCTCCCGGCAAATCGCTGAATCCCTGTTTCCTTAATTGCTCAAGGACCAATTCGAAAATTTCATTCATCCTTGCTTCTATAATTTCAGCCAGCATAAGCTGGTTGCAAGGCTGCTTCTGGTCGCTTCCGATAATCGGAACCTCAAACACCTCATCTTCAGCAGCATCATCATAGAAGGCATGTCCATGCTTCACTTTCAGCCTTTCGGCATCTTCCATCGTTGTACGGAGAACTATCGATAAATCCTTTGTGATTGTATCCCCTCCGAGAGGAATGACAGCGGAAGCAGCAAGGTGCCCGCCTTCGAAAACAGCAACTGTCGTCGAACCTCCGCCAATGTCCACCATTGCGACACCAAGCTCTTTTTCATCCCTTGACAGGACAAGGGATCCTGCGACCAACGGCTGCAGGGCGATTTCAACGATTTCAAGGCCTGCTTTTTCAACACACCTGAGTGTATTATGTAACAAAGTCTTCAACCCTGTGATAAGGATTCCCTTCATTTCAAGGCGGACTCCGATCATGCCGCGGGGGTCATTGATTTCTTCCAGCTCGTCCACTTTATATTGAAGGGGAATAATATCGATGATTTCCCTATCAGCAGGAATGGTCATAACTTCTGCAGCGTCCCTTACACGAAGGACATCGCTTTGTGTTATTTCCTTATTTTCGCTGGAGACGGCCACTACACCGTGACACGGATGCAGCAGTACGTGGTTCCCGCTGATTCCCACAATTACTTTCTTAATCTCCATACCCACCATCCGTTCGGCCTCTCCTACAGCTTTCCGGATAGAATGAACGGTTTCATCAATATCAACGATTGCTCCCTTCCGCAAGCCTGTTGACTTAACATTGCCAACACCAAGTATGTTAAAAGTGTCATTCACCATTTCGCCAATGATTACTTTCACACTGGATGTACCGATGTCAAGACTAACATATATGTCGTTGCTGTTCATTCCGTGGCACCTCCTTATACAAAAATTATATTTTTATATTTTATTTTTATCAAAATTCCATAAGTTAATAAGACACGATCCATATGGACAAATCCCTGTATGTATGAATTCGTCAAATCATTTCCCAATCCTTTGTTTCAGGCGGTTTTTCTGAAAAATCGGACTGATTACTTATCGTTCGCTTCCTTTTTTACCGGAAACAGCCCTCGCCAGCCAAATCCTCCTGATGACAGCAATATTTTGGAATAGACGTACACCAAAAGCAAAAACTGCTGCTAAATATAAGTCTACACCAAGATGTACTCCTAGAAAAGATAAACTTGCTGCCAATATAATGTTAAAAAAGAAACCTGAAACAAAGACCAGCTCATCGTATACATTTTGGAGATGCGCCCTGATTCCGCCAAATAATGTATCCAGGGAAGCCAGGATGGCGATCGATAAATAATTGGAATACTCAGGGGAAATGTTAAAATCAGCCATCAGCCCCAGTCCGATGCCGACTAGAAGGCCAAAAACAGGCAGCCACATTTAAGATCCTCCCCCTTCTTCCTCCATGTCCCGTTCCATGTGTTCTATACGGATCTGGCTGCTGTATGCAGGCAGCCGGATGGAAGACTGAACCTCCGATACGGACAGGGAATAGTTTTCTATAAAGAATTCTTCAATCGATTGAGAAACTTTCAGCTTATCCTTCAGCCTCTCCGGATTGTCCGAGAGAACCTTCACTTCAATCGGGAATGAAGACAATTCAGTACCGTCGATCTTCGTGGCGCCATTGACTTCCCTTATGACCGTTGTATTAATGACACGATTTCCATTAATGGAAATATCGGTGGCTTCATACGTATTCAATTCATTGATCAGCCTTTTCAAAAGTGCTGCGGGTATGGGTCCGGCAGTTTCCTCAGAAAGCAGTTCTTCCGGAAGCGGTTCAATCGATAAAATGACGCCCTGCCCTGTTTTATCGGTAAACCCGGCATCAGCCTTTAGCTCTCCGAGCGTTTCTTCCAAAAGTTTCTCCTTGCTCACCTGCCGGTCTGATTCATATTTGGCAAGCTGCTGGTCCGCTTTATTGCTCTCCTGCAGCAATTGTCCATGGAGTTTCTGTTCCTCCCTGATGTCAGCCTTCAGCTCCCAAATGTCGCGTGTATCCCTCTGCTCCGGTTCTGCTACTGTTTTGTACTGGATAGCAAGCATAAAACCTAAAGCAGCCGACACTGCCAAAAAACCGATATTTCTGTTACGCTTCATTTTTAGTCACCAATCTTCCCCTTTACGGGACATATTGCTTCGGTTCATCTAAAGGCACATCCCTTTTCTAAAGCTGGCCCGGATTAAGGGGATGGGGCTTTCCGCCTTCCCCTTAGCTTCCAACAATCGGTTCAAGGACTATATCCTTCTTTTGCTCGAGCGTGAACAATATATTCTCATTCACGAGCTGGTCCCTTACGCCTCCGGTAATAAGCAATGCCGATTCAAGAACATCGGCATCGCCGATGGCCGAAATAATGAACGGGGCAGGATGCTGCCTGCCGTCTATCGTGATCACAGGGCCGTTGCAGTAAATATAGGATTCATGCGTAAGGCGCTGCCCGTTGACGGCAACAGCTTCCGCACCGGATATGTACAGCTCATTGATCAGATTGAATACATGATGTTCATGGACGATATAGTTATTCACGTTTGGGTCTGCCGGATTATACTCATTGTCAGAAAGAGTCACCTCTACCCCCTCACCCGATACCTTCACCTTCCCTAGAAACATCCTGTACTTCTCGATATCTTCCGCCAGGTTGAATAGAATCTGTTCTTCCTCGGCGATGCTGTTTTCATAATCCGCTATAAGCTCCTGCTTTTTGATTACATCCTTCTGAAGGTCCCTCGTTTTTTCTTCTTGTTTTATATATTCCTCGCGGAGTTCATATTCATCATCCCAATCTTCATTGCCGATGGATTGTTCTCTATACTCCTTGGTGAGATTGTATGAATAAGCAATCATAAACCCAAGGACCATGAAAACAAGTGAGAAAATCACACGGTTCCCGTTTCTCTTTTTAATGCTTATTCCCCCTCTTCCATGGCTTCGGTTTCATCCCCGGATGCAGTGCCTTCTGTATCATAGGCCCTGAAATAGGATCCCACTTCGAGGTCAATGACTCCCTTTGCCCCTTCCGTGATTTGGCTTACAATCGATGGGTAATGAACGAGTTTTTTGGCCATCGTTTTGGACGTGGCGCTCACTTCGAATCCATCGTTCATATATAAAGTGGCATGGTAGCCGTCCGTTTCAGTCGGGGTATAATGGATTTCGGAGATGGCATTGACGATTTCCTCCGGCAGCCGCGCCAATGCTTCCACCATTGATTCAAACGCCCTGCCCTCTTCGTACCCGAACAATAGGGGAGCCGATAAATTCACATCTTCCTTTTTCATCGGCTCGATCATTTTGCCGCTTTCAAGAACGGGATGGTAAGCGGAATTTTTCACTACATATCCCAGCTGCCTATACTCTTCGACTGTAATCCTCACTGTGTTCGGCAAGACAATCTCAATAGAAGCTTCCTTAACGTATGGTATTTCTTTCAGCTTTGCGGCAATTTGATCTTTATCGATTTTCCAAATGCTTGTTTCACTTGTCACTCCACTTGATTCAACGACCATTTCTTTTGTCACGTAATCATTCCCCTTGACTTTCACCGAGCTTACATTGCTCAATGGGGACAGAAAGTATAATACAAGGACAAGCAAAAGGAAGAAGAGGGAAAGAAGCATGATTACCCTTCTGTTCGCTTTCTTGATTCTGCGCTGCTTCAATTTCGGAATGCGTTCCTCCAAAGAAACTACTTTTCTCTCTTCCACCCTGCTCACCTCTCTTTTACATTTACATTTTC
>CAKQBC010000106.1 GCA_934215995.1 uncultured Bacillus sp.
CCTTAATATCTTATCTAAATAAATCAGAGGGTGCTAGGCCGGGAGCTAAAGTACCTTATGGATATGATCAAATAAAACATCAGTTGGTTCCAAAGAACAAAATCGCTAACGCGACTTAACTACGTCCCAAGTGAAGAAGTTTCACTTGGGATTTGTTTTCGCCTTTCGCATAGTTCCCCCACAAGCTGGGCACACCGTTTCTACCACTTCATCTTCTTCTAAATCATAGCTAAATTCATCCACGACAAAATCAGGGACTTCGTCTTCCGTTCCACAATCGATGCACTCAAATAAGATTGTCACGATAGGTTCCTTCAATCCGACAAACTCTCCATTTTCAAAAAGATGGCCGAACAACTCATTAAATTCATCCTGCTCTTCCCTTTTGGTCATAATCATACTGCCTCCAATCTTTGATTATCTCCATATCTTCCATATAATGATAAAGAAATCCATAGTCCGCATGCCATATTTCAACCAATTCCATCTTGCGATGGCAACAAGGACACGTAAATGGATCACGTTCAAAACTTTCCATCATTCGCTGTCGATATGTTTTTCTTTTCCTTTTTGTTTCTAAAATAAATGATAGCTGCTTTTTTCTCATAAAAGCATACAAACTCAACACAGTCTTAGCCCTCTGATAACTTCTACGGCTGTACAAACCAAAACGACCAACCATTCGAAAATGCTTGGGAGTAATATGTTGAACAATACTATATATAAATTCATATACGGATATTTTTTTATCGACCCTCTTACCTGTTTGATGGTCTTCATACCAAAAATGCACATTCCTTCCATCGTACTCAACAATCCGATACTCCGCAATAGCTGGTCTTGCCAGGTATCTACCGATATATTTAGCTGCACCTTTGGCATCTTTCATTTTCTTCTCTGCATTCACATAGAACCCTTTCGGATAATTGGTATACAAATAATGAATCATCCTATGGGCTTCTGCGTGATTAGGAAACCACTTTTTCATTAAATCCAATACGACCGTTTGCCAAGATTTCCTCAAGTATTCATACGGAATAAAATCACTGCTAACCCACTCATTATTCTGATCCAAGGCACCTTCTGTAACCAAAGCATGTATATGCGGATTAAATTTCAGGTCTCTTCCGAAGGTGTGAATGACCGTGATCACACCGACTTGGAATTTCTTCTTCTTGTTTCTTTTTTCATAGTGGTACCGGAAGACTTCCGCCACTTGTTTGCTTAGTTCATTTAACTTCTTCCGATCTTTGAAAAACACATCTCTTAATTCTTTTGGGATTGTAAATACCATATGACGATGCGGTATATTCAAAATCATATCCTGATGCTTATCCGACCAATCATCCGTGTATTTCTTTCCACACTTATGACAAAACCGACTTTTACAGGTAAAACAGACAAAAACAGGCGCTGGATTCCCTTCGCAGCCTAAGCACTCATATTTGGCATACCCCAAATCACTTGAACCGCATCTCAGGGACTTTAAGACCGTTTCTTCAATATCACCTTGAAGCGATTTAGGGAAACGGTGGGCATTTAATTTCCAAAAACCATCAAAATGATCTTTCAGTATCAGTTTGACTACACCTGACTTTTTGGAATCCATGCCAGTCCCTCCTCTGCTAACCCCATTTTACAGATGAAGTTATCCACAAGTCGAGAATTTTATAATTTCCTAAACAATCAAAAAGAAAACACAGACATAAAACAGTCTGTGTTTTCACTTAGCGATAACCATCTTAATGTTCTTTTCTTCAATTTGCATCTTGGCGGCTTCATCAATTTCGCTGTCGGTAATCACCCAATCTATATCACCCAGGGAAGCGATGTGAGAAAAGGAACGGATGCCAAGCTTACTGGAATCGGCCATCAGGACCGTTTGATCGGCAATATCCATCATTTGTTTTTTTACCAGTGCCTGTGATTCATTGAAGTCGCTTAATCCTTTTTCAAGATGGACGCCTTTGCATGAAAGGAAGGCTTTGTTTACATGGTACATTGACAATGACCGTTCTGCCAACGGGCCCACATACGATAAAGATTGGGCCAGTAGCGTACCGCCTGTCGAAATGACCCTTATCTGGCTTTTTTTGCTCAGCTCGATTGCTACATTAATGGAATTGGTCAAGACGGTCAAAGGCATATCCGGCAATTCTCTCGCCATATACCAGGCCGTCGTGCTCGCATCCAGGACGATCTGCTCGCCCGGCTCTATCAGCCGGATTGCCTCCACGGCAATCGCTTTCTTCTCTGCGGCTTTCGTTATTTCCCTTTCGAGAAAAGATGTTTCCCGCTGTTCTTTCTCGTTGCTCACTGCGCCTCCGTGGCTTCTCGCAAGCAGGTTTTCTTTTTCGAGCTTTTCCAAGTCCCGCCGGATTGTCTCTTCTGTGACACTGAAAATCTTGCTTAACTCCGTTACACGTATACTTAATCGCTGATTGACCAGCTCTACAATTTTTCTTTGACGTTCAGCCACTAACAATGATCCGCTTCCCCTTTCACTATCTTTTGATTATGTAGGTTTATTTTTATTTAGCTATTAATTCTTGCCAATACCATTATAACATATTTGAAAATCCCACATCTTTTTTAAGCGGATAAAAAAAGGCGCTTCCCATCCCAACAGAGGATGGGAAAGCCGCCTTTCCTGAACAGGCCTATGTTCAGCCTATTTTTTCATTTACTTCCGGAGCCTGTTTTCCGTACCGCTCCTCTTCAATTTGCTTCAATGTTTTCCCTTGCGTATTCGGTGCAAGCATAATGCCGATAATCGCATGGATTACAAGGAACGTGATCATCACAATGCCTGCCACTTTAAATCCAAGCTCGAGCATTAATGTCGGCAGGATGAATGACCATACCGCAATCCCTGTACGGACGATGAAGTACATCGTACCCTGGGCGCTTGCCCGATAGCGTGTCGGGAACAATTCACTTGTCCATAAAGCATAGAATGCCTGTGCTCCGATACCAGCTGATGATCCCCAAAGAATGACAAACGCAATCAGTGTCGGCCAAGTCATCGGCATGAATGTCAACAGCACCCAGGCAACTATGCCCATCACGGCACCGATGCCGAACAGCAGGCGGCGGCTCATCTTATCCGCCAGCTTCATGAACCCGATATACGTCAAAATAACGGTAAACATCCATAGGAATGCCTGAAGCATATTCGCCTGCCCTGTGCTTAAGCCCCCGACATTTTCATAAATGTACGGCATGAAATAGCCCATTGCCCCGGCTGTCAGGTTCCAGAACAGGTAAATCCCGATCAAAAGCAATAATGCCTGGCGGTTCACCTTCAATGTGAACAATTCTTTAAAGACATTCCCCTTCGGTTTCCCTTGTGCATACTCCGCGTCGTCCTTCGCTTTTTGTTCTTCCCACATTTTAGACTCATCAAGGCCTTGCCTTAAATACCAGGTAACCCCTGCAACAATCAACAGATGGATGAAGATAAGCCTTGAACCTAGAAGTCCCATTGGCGCTAAAGCTACCGCCAGTGCAAATGTTACCATCGGCCCAATCGACCAGGCGAGCTGCGCGGTGCCGACATGCGCGGCCCGTTTTTCTTTAGGCGACTCCTCGGCGATATACGTCCAGGACACCGGAACCCCTGCCCCTACTGCAATACCGGTGATGATTGTACCGATCAATAACATCGGGAAATTGAAAGAACAAGCAATTAATAATACCCCTATCATGTATAATAACAAGTCATACGTAAAAATGAATTTCCGTCCGAATTTATCCGTCAGTGGCCCGCCAATTAAGGCGCCGATTGCCGCACCGAATGCATTGGCGCTCAAGGCACTCAGCAGACCAACGCCTAAACTGTCTATATTCAGGTAGGCTTGCCAGAGCGTCAGGCTGCTTGCAGCCGCTATGATTGACCCTGCTTCGATATAGTTTGCCATGGCCACTGAGATTGTCGCTTTCCAGCCGGTTGTGCTTTTTGCTCCCATACTGTTTATCGCCATCGTAAATCCCCCTTCTCCATTTCATTAATCCATGTGAAAAACTTCCTTCAAATCAACTGAAACCGGACTTTTATCCGGATTCGTCTTCATGACCGGATCCATGTAGTCCCACCATTTCCGATTAATTTCTGTGGATGCCATCCGGCTCCATTTCTCTTCATCCTCGATTTCCACATAGCCGAAGAGCCTGTTTGTTTCCTTGTCCAGGAAAATCGAATAATTGCTGCCTCCATGTTTCCGCAGTTCTTCAATCATCTCAGGCCATATGTCATTGTGGCGCTTTTTGTACTCTTCGTGCTTATCCGGATACACTTCCATCACAAAAGCTTTCCTGATCATAACCCCACCTCCTTTCCATCTGCATGAATAACCGCGATGACAACGCTTTCTTTCAGATGTGAATGAAACATCCCCAGGCGGGCGGGCCGCCCGGGGATAGTCTTCCTGTGCCGATTGATTAAGAACGCTTGTTCAAAACCTCTTTTTCATACTGTTTGACATCTGTGAGCCAACTCTCCCTGACAGGGACATCCATCATGTCACAGTAATGATCCCAGATGGCGCCGAACGGGTAGGTCTTGAACTCTTCCATCAAAGCCAAACGATCCGTAAAGTTGCCTTCTTCCTGAAGTTGTTTCAGATGATCGTTCGGAAGCAGTAAAGCATAGAGCAAAGCTTTGATCATGTTCCTCGTGCCGATTGTCCAGGCTGCCACACGGTTAATGCTCGCATCGAAGAAATCAAGGCCTATAATGACACGGTCCAGGGCATCGTTGCGGACAATCTCAAGTGCGATTTCCCGAAGCTCATCATCAAGGATGACAACGTGGTCGCTGTCCCAGCGGACCGGCCGTGATACATGCAAGGCTAGTTTGTCACTGTATAGCAGCATCGAGGATATTTTGTTCGATACTGTTTCGGTAGGATGATAATGCCCTGTATCGAGCAGGCAAAGCTTGTTGTTCTTCAATGCGTATCCGAGATAGAATTCATGTGAACCGACAACGTATGATTCCGACCCGATTCCGAACACTTTGCTTTCCACAGCATCAAGGTTCAATGCCTCATCGGTTTCAACTGAATAGATTTTATCCAAAGAATCTTTCAGCCTTTTCCTCGGAGTCAGCCGGTCACTTGGAATATCCTTGTAGCCGTCGGGAATCCAAATATTCGTCAATGCCGGGGTTCCCAGTTCCCTTCCGAAATATTCACCGATTTTCCGGCTGTTGATGCAGTGCCTGATCCAGAACTCCCGGATCTCCGGATCTGGGTGCGCCAAAGTGAATCCATCAGCCGCTTTTTGATGGGAAAAGAGTGTAGGGTTAAAGTCCAGCCCCAGCCCGTTTTCCTTTGCCCACTCCACCCAATTTCTGAAGTGCTTCGGTTCAAGCTGATCCCGGTCGACCGCTTCCCCATCCGTCTCCGCATAAATGGCATGAAGATTGACCCGGTGCTTGCCCGGTATTAAGGATAGTGCCTTCGTAAGGTCCATTCGCAATTCCTCAGGCGTTGTCGCTTTGCCGGGATAATCCCCGGTGACGTCGATTCCGCCGGAAAGCTCGCTGCGGTTCACTTCAAAGCCGCCGATATCGTCCCCTTGCCAGCAATGGACCGAAATCGGCACCTGCTTCAGCTTTTCCAATGCCTCTTCCACATTGACTCCCCATTTTTCATATGCTTCCTTTGCTGATTCAAACGCTTCTTTTGCAGACATATGATTCTCCTTCTCTGTCCTTATTTGGTTAACGCCCCTTCTGGCGCATACTTTTTTACTTCAAATGATCGATTAATAATCGAACGGGCTTCCGGAAGATCCTTCACTTCGCCAAGAGCCATCAGCTGGGCCATGATATTGCCGATCGCCGTAGCTTCCACCGGTCCGGCATGGACTTCTTTCCCCGTCACATTGGCGACCAGCTGGTTGAGCATTTCGTTCTGGCAGCCACCGCCAATGACATTAATCTGTTTAAAATCCTTTTCAAAAATTTCTTCAATCTGGCCGACCGCCTGCAGGTAACTGTCCGCCAAACTTTCATACACACATTTAGCTACCTCTCCCGGCGTTTCCGGCATTGGCTGGCCAGTTTCCCTGCAGAAGTTCCTGATTTCCTCTACCATCTTGTCCGGCTTCAGAAAGCGATTGTCATTGACATCGACAATCGACCTGAAATCCTTCGCTTCTTTTGCCATCCTGACAAAATCGGCAAATGAATAGGCATCCTGATAGTTCCGTTTCACTTCCTGGATCATCCAAAGACCCATAATATTCTTCAGGAAGCGATAGCGGTAATCAATACCGCCTTCATTCGTGAAGTTATATTCCTGCGCTTTCGTGATGCAGATCGGAAAATGGTTTTCGACCCCCATCAAAGACCATGTCCCGGAACTGATATAAATGCTGTCTTCCTGCTCCGGCACCGAAATGACAGCCGATGCGGTATCGTGGGTCGCAGGCAGGATCACCTTCATATCGA
Organism: uncultured Bacillus sp.; assembly: GCA_934215995.1. Taxonomy (GTDB): domain Bacteria; phylum Bacillota; class Bacilli; order Bacillales; family DSM-1321; genus Bacillus_AD. The sequence continues at coordinate 6,458 of CAKQBC010000106.1, forward strand.
ACCCCACTTCCTTCACTACCTGTTCCGACAAGCTGCCGATAATCGTCTTCGGCATCTTAATGTCCTGGAACATCTCTTTGCCGATTCCCAATTTAGCAAGGATTTGTTCATCCCATTTTTTCGTGAAAGCATTCAATAGCTGTGTTGAGGTTGCATTCGTATATTCACTCGCTTTGACACCCGTCAGCAGGAAGTGGAAATAATCCGGGATCATCAGGAATGATTTTGCCTTCTCCAGGACTTCAGGGTTGTTTTTCTTTATGGAAAAAAGCTGATAAATCGTATTGAATTTCTGGAACTGAATGCCGGTATCCAAATACAGATCTTCCTTGGCAATCAGCCGGGCGACTTCTTCCATCATCCCGTCTGTCCTTGGGTCGCGGTATGATACGGCGTCCGTCAGGCACTGGTCGTTTTCATCCAAGAGGACAAAGTCGACGGCCCACGTATCGATGCCGATACTGTCAGGCTGAATGCCCCTTTCACCGCATTTTTTTAGGCCTGTAATTATTTCCTGGAACAGAGCATGCAGGTTCCAGCAAAAATGTCCGCCGTTTTTATGTATTTCATTTTTGAACCGATGTATTTCCTCGAGCATCAATAAACCGTTTTCAAGACAACCGAGGATCAGCCTTCCGCTTGAAGCCCCGATATCTACAGCCACGCTGAATTTCGCCATTCAATCACACCCCTTGTTGTAAGCGCTTACTGATTCCTTGTGTCTTATTTTACTGTAATTTCGAAATACTTCTATAACGTAATTCGGCAAAATGACTGTCCTTATTTGCATCGATTTCTACAGCAGGAAAAAAGAAGAAATTTCATGGTCAGTTTGCAGTATACAACTGGCATACATCCTTTCAGAAACTGAATAATTTCGTAAGGAGATAGTCGTGATTTGCATAGGAAACTGCATCTGCAAGAATGGCAAACCTGCCGCAAAAAAGACTGCCCTGAAAAATGGACAGCCTTTTTGCCTATCTTATTTTATGGGGTGTGACACCATATTTTGCCTTGAAGATCCGGTAAAAATAACTTTGGTTATCGTAGCCGACCTGGTTGACGATGCTTGTAATCGGCTGATCGGTATTTTCCAATAAATCTCTTGCTGCTTTCAGCCGTTTCTCCTGCAAAAGCTCCTTAAACGTGTAGCCTGTCGC
>CAKQBC010000107.1 GCA_934215995.1 uncultured Bacillus sp.
GATTGACATCAGGCAAGGCGAAGGGGCCTATGTATGCGGGTTCGATTCCTCCAAGCTGCTGAACCAAGCCTTCCTGCCTGTAAGGGAAAAGGATGTGGCTGAATTATTCCAGGTCAGGAAGCTAATTGAACCTGGGATTGCGGAACTGGCCGCTGTCCACCGGTCCGACCGCCAGCTTCTGTTGATGAAGAAAACGCTTACTCTCACTGGCTGGCAGGAGGATTACGAATTTCACAGAATTATAGCCGAGTCATCCGGCAATGACATTGTCCTTCAGTTGATTCAGTTCATTTCTCAGTCACTAAAGAGCGGCATGGAGAATCTGTACGATCACATTTCAGCTAATCCCGAAGCGCTGGAGCTGATCAACACCCAGCATGCGGATCTCTATTTCCATATCCAGAACCGCGATGGGCGGAAAGCGTATGAAACGATGTCCGAGCACCTGCAGGCGGTTGAAAAGCTATTTAATAAACATGTGATACAGGAACAATTTTTTGCATAATTTACGAAACAGTGTTTGTTATTACAAAACAAGGGGTGTTTTTTATGAGGGGAGCGGAGTTGAAACAAAGCCTAATCGAATGGATTGCCGAGGAAAAGATGCATGAAGCGGAAGCGGATCCTGTATACGGAAACGGAGGGGCAATCACAATCCGCCCGACCACTGAGGAAGAAATCATCGCAATCGTCCACTACGCAAACCGTAACGGCAAGAAAGTCATCGTTGAAGGCGGCGGGACAAAGAAAGGATTCGGAGGGTTGGCTGAGACTGCCGACATTTGCCTGTCGCTTGCGGATTATACAGGGATCATTGAACATGTACCCGGAGATATGACAATCACGGTGAAAGCAGGGACACCGTTCAAGGATGTCCAGCGCTATCTGGCGGGCTTCAATCAAATGATTGCGATGGATCCCTTTGCGGGCGACCAATCGACGGTCGGCGGAATCATCGCCGCTAACGACAGCGGCCCGAAAAGGCTGGGATATGGCTCTGCCCGTGATTCCGTCATCGGTATGCGGCTCGTCTATCCTGATGGGAAAATGATCCGGGCAGGCGGGAAAGTGGTCAAAAATGTAGCTGGCTACGATATGAATAAGCTGTTCATCGGCTCGATGGGAACATTGGCTGTCATGACTGAAATTTCGTTGAAGCTGCGGCCGATTGCGAAGTACGCAAGCACGGCTGTTATCCGGATTCCGAATCCAACGCTTGAATCAATGAAGCAGTTCGCGGTAAGGCTCCTTGATTCGATGGTCGAGCCGGTAGCCTTTGAAGTATTGTCGCCGTCGCTTGCGCTGAAATTGACGGGCAAGGAGGCCTACACGTTTGTCGTTGCGTTCGAGGATGTCGAATCGTCAGTCATCTACCAGGAACAATTTACGCAAAATCTGGTCCCGGATGGAACAGAAATTGATTTTCTAAGAGGGGATGACCTGGAGTTATTCTGGAATGCCTTCTATGCCGCATACCCGCACATCAATCAAGGGAATGTAGGGATTGTATTGAAATTCGGCTCGAAGAACATGGACGTGTTGAAAATGATCTTGGCATCGGTAAAAGCAGCAAAGAAGAATGGTGTCGAAATCCTTGCACATGGAGGCTTGGGCCATGGCATCGGGCAATTGATCATAAGTGGGGAGACAGGGAAAATACGGGAAGCTGCATCAGAACTCAGGAAGGAAGCTGACTCGCTCGGCGGGTATGCAATCGTCAAACAGGCTCCGTACAAGGAAAGGCTCCAATTCAATCCATGGGGCGATACACCTGTATACCAGTTCCTATTGCAGGGAATCAAGGAGAAAATCGACCCTAATCATGTGCTGAACCATAAGAGATTTGTGGGAGGGATATAGGATGAATGCGAAAACGAGCGAATTGCCATGCAGCCAAGGGTTAGGCAATTATTTATGGAACGATCCGCCTGATGAAAACAAATGGGCTGATTGCGTCCATTGCGGAATGTGCCTGGAATCATGCCCAACGTATGAAATTACCGGCCAGGAGCAGCATTCCCCGAGGGGACGCGTCCACTTGATCAAAAGTGTAGCCGAAGGAAAGCTTGAAGTGAATGAGCAGTTTATGGACCCTGTGTTCGCTTGCCTTGATTGCCGCGCCTGTACGACTGCATGCCCGGCCGATGTCGATGTGGGCGGGCTAATTGAAGAGGCCCGCGGGCAAGTCCGCCAGGCGATGCCTTTGACAGGCTGGAAGGGCGCAGTCAATAAGCTCTTCCTGAAAGGGCTGTTCCCTCATCAAAAAAGGCTTCAAACGGTTGGCGGATTGCTGAAATTTTACCAAAAAAGCGGGCTTCAGAAGGTGGCGCGCAAGACAGGCGTCATGAACATCATGCCGAAGCATTTGGTTGAGATGGAAGCGATCATGCCTGCCGTGAACACGCCTGTGCGCAAAGTCTATAAGGACCAGGACGTCATTAAGGCCAAAGGGGAAAGCAAGGCGGAAGTCGCTTTCATGACAGGCTGCATCATGGATGTAATGTTCAGCGACATCAACCATGCAACGATTAATGTGCTGACGCGGAATGGCAACGATGTGAGGATTCCGAAAAAACAGACGTGCTGCGGTGCGCTCCATGTCCATGCCGGGGACAGGGACACTGGGAGAAAGCTTGCGAAGCAGAATATTGAAGCATTCGAGGAATCCGGGAAAATTGTCATCAATTCGGCTGGCTGCGGCTGCATGCTGAAAGAGTACAAAGAGCTGTTCAAGGAAGACCCGGAATGGTACGGACGGGCTGAAGCTTTTTCCGAAAAAGTCGAGGATATCTCGAAGTATTTGTATGATACAGGCTATGAGGTGCCGAAAGCGGAAATCAAGACAAAGATCACGTATCATGATGCCTGCCATCTTGCCCACGGGCAAGGGATCCGCGAACAGCCGCGCGACATATTGCTCAATATCCCGGGAGTGGAAATGGTCCATATGCCGAATTCGGACAGATGCTGCGGAAGCGCCGGCATCTATAACATCACCAACCCGGAAATGGCCGGAGAGGTGCTGGAAAACAAAATGGCGAACGTGCCGGATGATGTGGAAATGATCTCGATGGGCAACCCGGGCTGCATGCTGCAGATGGCGATGGGCGTCAAGAAATACGGGCGCAGCCAGAAGATTGTCCACACGGTGCAATTGCTTGACTGGGCTTACCAGAAGGAAGAACAGGAGGCGAAGTCATGAAGAAAAGGAAACTGGCCACGAAGGATGTCCATATTCTCAGGCTCGCTGAAATCGTCGGCGGCGAGCGTTCGATCCTTTATAAAAAAGAGGACCTGATTGCGTATGACTGCGACGGATTCACAATCCATAAGCATTTGCCGAAAGCGGTTGTTTTCCCGAAAAATACCGAGGAAGTGTCGAAGCTCTGCAAATATTGCACCGACCATAAGCTGCCGTTTTTGGCAAGGGGAGCCGGGACTGGCTTGAGCGGCGGCGCTGTGCCCCTGAACGGGGAAGTCATCATCAGCCTGGTGAGGATGAAGCGCTTGCTGAGCGTTGATTTCGAAAACAGGCGGGCTGTGGTCGAGCCTGGGTTCGTCAATCTGAAGCTGACCAACTCGATTGCCGATAAAGGCTATTATTACGCGCCCGATCCGTCCAGCCAGGCGTGTTGCACAATCGGCGGAAATGTAGCTGAAAATGCCGGCGGTGCCCATTGTTTGAAGTATGGCGTGACAACCAATCACATCCTCGGCTTGGAGCTTGTCCTTCCGAATGGCGATGTGCTGAATATCGGCGAGGAAGGGATACCGGACCTTCCGGGATATGACTTGCTTGGTTTGGTGACAGGTTCGGAAGGGACGCTCGGCATCGTCACAAAAATCATCGTGCGCATCCTGAAAAACCCGGAAGCGAAACAGACGGTGCTGGCTTATTTCGACCGGGTGGAAGACGGCAGCCAGGCGGTTTCTGACATTATATCGGCTGGGATCGTGCCGGCTGCTCTGGAAATGATGGATAAGACGGCGATTGAAGGCGTCGAGGCAGCTGCATTCCCGGTCGGCCACCCGCTTGATATCGAAGCGGTCTTGCTAATAGAAGTGGATGGCATTTCCGCTGGCATCGACGAACAGATCAACCAGATTCTTGATGTTTGCCGAAAATGGAATGTCCGCAGCGTCCGTGCTGCCGAATCGGAAGCCGAACGAGCCAGATGGTGGGCCAACCGGAAAACAGGGTTCGGCGCCATGGGGGCGATATCTCCGGACTATCTCGTTCAGGACGGGGTCATTCCGAGAAGCAAGCTGCCTGAAGTGCTGAACCGGATCAATGAAATCAGCCTGCAGTATGGCCTGAGGATTGCCAATATTTTTCACGCCGGGGACGGCAACCTGCATCCGCTTGTCCTGTTCGATGCACGGATTCCGGGCGATACAGAGAAAGCGGTGGAAGCCGGAAGCGCCTGCTTGAAGGCGTGTGCCGATGTAGGAGGTTCGATTACAGGCGAGCATGGGGTAGGCATCGAGAAGCGCGAAGAAATGCGGTTTGTTTTCAATGAGGAAGAAATCCAGGCCCAGACGGATGTCAGGGAAGTTTTCAATCCGGAAAACCTGATGAATGCCGGCAAGCTGTTCCCGTCGCCAGGTAAGTGTGTCGAGGTCAAGCGGGAAATAAAGGCGGCGCTGATGGAAGGCAATGTGAGCTAATGTATGAAGTGAAACAACAATCAGCAGCGGGCTGCTGATTGCTATAAATAAAGGGGCTGAAAAAAGCCTCTACCAGGAGGATGAGTCGATGAAATTCGCAAGGTTTACAGTAGGTTCTGATGTATATAATGGAGTATTGGACGGAGAACAGGTAAAGGCAATCGATGGTGACATGTTTGGTGAATGGAGCTATAGCGGGAAAACGTTTGAGAAAGATGAAGTGACGTTCCTGGCTCCGCTTAAGCCGAATCAAGTGATTGGCATAGGTGCCAATTATGTCACGAAAACAGAGGATTTGCCTGACGAAATACCAGCTATTCCCGTCTTCTTTTACAAGCCGGTATCCTCGGTCATCGGTCCGGAGGAAGCGATTCTTATTCCGGAAGGGATTAATGAAGTGAAGTTTGAATCGGAGCTTGCCGTTGTGATCGGGAAGCAAGGGCGCAACATAGAGGAAGAAGATGTGCTTGATTACATCTTCGGCTACACAATTGGCAATGATGTGACGGCACCCCAATATTTCCACCAGGACGGCCATTGGACAATCGGCAAGTCATTCGACACGTTTACACCGCTTGGGCCTGTGATTGAAACGGAGCTTGATCCTGATACTGTCAGGGTAAAAGCGAACCTGAACGGCGTCGAAAAGCAAAACAGCCCGACCGGGTTTATGATCGTGCCGCTTAAGAAAATGATTTCTTACTTATCAACTGTCATGACCCTGCAGCCGGGTGACGTCATCCTGACCGGAAGCCCTGCCGGTGCGGAATTCATCAAGGACGGCGATGTAATTGAGTGCCGGATTGAAGGGATCGGGACATTGGAGAATGTGTTGGCATCGGCACGGAAAAAAGATACTGCCGTAACTGTATAATGTTATTTAAAGAATCCATTTGCTTCAAATGGGTTCTTTTTTTAAGGGTGAGAGCGGGTTAATAACCTGATGAAAGAAAAAACCGGCAAAGTGAGCGAAAAGAGACTGAAAATGAACGAAAGCCACTTCGAGATAAGTTATTGACAGAAAATTATATAAATTTTATTGACATATGACACCAAAAGTGTAAAATTACACTAAGAAAACAGAATTTCTAAAATATACATATCTTATTCAGAAGGCAAACGCCTTGATCAGGGGGAAAAGGAATGGAAGCAGAATTTTACGGTTATACAATCCCGCTTTGGGTATTCTTATTGATTTTGAGGTCGCCGGCGATCATTATATCCATGATCGGCCACTTAATTGTTGATTCACTTGTTTTGGCAGGCTGCTACTATCTTTACAAACGCGGGCCATCTCTTAAACTTTTCTATAAGAAACATATTTTTCGTGTTTGGTTATGGGGCGTTCTTGCTAATGTGATCGGAATCTTTATCTTTTATCTCCCGATACCATTCGACTTCATAGGGTCATTGCAGTATCAATGGGATAAGGCCCTGCAGTATGAACACTTCCTGCATCACTTGTTTGTATTCGTTTGTTTCTCCATGCTTATGTCAGCAGTGCTGGTTTTTGCATGTACTTATTTTTTCACCTTCAGAGGGACAATATCGGATAGAAGAACGAGATTGAAGCTTGCGGCAACAATCACGCTGCTGACGGTTCCTTGGACATTAGTGACATACCGTATGCTTGCGTTTTGATGCACTGGCGGCGGGCTGCAGTAAAAATATAGATTGAGAGGAATTGGCGATGGCATTTTTAGAATGGGTGAACAGATGGTCGGATTTAATTTTCGTAGGCGGTTTAGGACTGGCTATGGTGATACTCGGAATCTATATGACAATCATTAAGATCAAAGACATCAAGTCGGATGGATTTTCACAGCTTGGCTGGAACCTCGGAAAGCTGGCCGTTCTCCTGCTTTTGATCTCACTGGGAGTATTTGTGATGGATGTCGGTGTATCGGCATTTTTGGATAGCGATTATTGGTGCGACAATTTTTCCGGGGTCACACGTTTGAGACATTGCTTTGAATACTAGGATAATTGAATTACGATTTATGAAGGATGGAGGTGCAAGTATGGGCAAAGATGAATTCATTGCATTCATCTCGAAAAAAATGAAGCTGGTGCGGATGGAGCATGATTATACACAGGATAAAATGGCTGATGTATTGGGCATTTCTAAAAAGACGCTGGTGCAAATTGAAAAAGGGCGGATCCTTGCCGGCTGGACGACTGTTGTGGCTTTTTGCGCACTGTTCAATAAAAGTGAGCTATTGCTTTCTTCACTCGGGGATGAGCCGCTTTATTTGGCTCAGATGTATGCCTTCAAAAGTGAAGCAGCGCCGTACGACAGAACGATGGGCGGGAAGGTTTGGTGGAAGCTGCTTGAAGAAAGGGAAGGGTATCGCCTGCAGCAGAACCTGATCAGCAACCATTACAGAATCCTCGATGAAGACAATTATCGCTGGTACAGTTCATTTGAAAAGGAAGAGGCTATGAAACGGCTTAATGAATTGGCGGAACGCCGCCCATGAGAGGAAGGGAACGATAATGAAAGATGTGAAAGCTTATAATTTAATTTTTCCGATTTGGATGCTTCTCTTTTTTCCGCCTGTTGTTTTTGTAGCGATATTCGGCAATTTTATTATCGATTCCCTTGTTTTGATTGGCTGTTACTATTGGTTAAAATGTGCTCCAACGTTTAAACCGTTCTATCTGAAACATATTTTTAAGGTGTGGGTTTTCGGGTTTTTGGCCGATCTCATCGGGGCGGTCATCCTCTTCCTGATCTATGCCATGGAGGTTATTGGGATTCCTTATGAATTGACGATGGCTATCGCCTACAATCCATTTCTTGACCCGCTGGCGTTCCTGATTGTTCTTCTGGCTGTGCTTGTTTCAGGACTTTTCATTTTCCTTTTCAATTATATTTTTAAGTTCACTAATATTTTTCACTTTCACAACTTTTTTTGTTTTGCAATT
>CAKQBC010000108.1 GCA_934215995.1 uncultured Bacillus sp.
AAACCTATTGACATTGGAGTATTCGTGAAGGAGGTAAACGGAATTGAGAAAAGGTGTCGGAGAATTATTGTATGTACATATGAATGCATCTGAACGATTTGTGATGTTTGGGGGCCTGGAATTTCAGGACTTCTATGGGTCACTATCTCAACCGCTCCAGAACATTCTGTTGCTGAAGCACAGATACAAGGACGCCGAATACAACATGCATACGGCACTTGAATACGTTGAACAAGAAAACGTGCTCAAGCTTGTGAAAAGCATGCATGAACAGAACGGGGAATTCTGCTGGATTGACTTTGAAGAGGATGCAGGCCTATCATCCCTGGAAGGCCAGGAAATTGCCGAACTGCTGTATCTTGGCCATATCAAGCATCATCTGAGGCCGCCTTTTTACAGGATGCTCAATAATGAATATGTATATCTTTCTAATGAAGACGGTACTTTTTCCAAGGTTTATTTCAAGAACCTCGGCCAATTTTACAGGATGCTCGGAAAAGCCCTGCCCGATAAGATGGGAGAGCTCCGTGTAGAGAAAACATGGTTCGGGTTGAAGAAGAAAAGTGAATATCCGGATGTCCCTATAGAGCTGTTCAACAAATTGGCGCAGTATATGGAAGAAGGAGCTGTTTTCGCGCTTGAGAAAATCTCCCAAACAAGAAACCGGCTGGAAATCCCGATCTGGGTAATCGGTGATTGCATAGATGCCGATGAGGTTGTGGAAGGTTACCGGGAAAAGGTCCTTGAGGATGCTGATGCAAAACTAATTTATATCAAAAAAACAAAGGAGTGGGCGCTTGTCGGCAACTAGTCCCACGGATTCAATAAAGAGGGTCGCTGCATCCTCTTTTTAGGTTGCGGACTGATTCTTTTTTATGGACAGATTTTCTCTGTTTTTCCTTTTTGGAAATTTTATGGGCCAATGAAGAAAAGCGGGCATATGCTGGTTAAATAAGATAATCGAAAAAATATATTAATGTTTCCTTACTGTAATATGATAATGATACAATATAGAGGCTGACAGAGTAATTGGAGGGTTTTTGGAATGAAGATGAAACTGGGTTTACTATACGGCGGAAAATCAGCAGAGCATAAAGTATCGTTGCAGACTGCCCTGGCAGTAACAAATGCGCTTGATTTTTCTAAGTTTGATATACATCCGATCTATATAACAACTGAAGGGGAATGGATCACCGGCAAGCAATTGACCGGCCCAGCCCAAAACGTGCAGCAATTGACGCTTGAACCGGAAGCGGCGATGTCTCCTGCAGCGTTAAATACAGAATTGTTCCCGGCAGCTGCCGAAGGAGGAAAGGGAGAGAAGTTCGATATTATTTTCCCGGTGCTTCACGGGCCGAACGGTGAAGACGGCACTGTACAGGGAATGCTTGAAATCCTGAACCTACCTTATGTGGGGAATGGCGTGTTGGCATCATCAGCCGGCATGGATAAAGTAGTCATGAAAAATATCTTTGCACAAGCAGGGCTTCCGCAGGTCAACTATGTATGGTTCACACGCAAACAATGGCAGGCAGATGAAGCGGCTGCGTATGGCAAAGTCGAATCAGAGCTTGGATATCCTTGTTTTGTAAAGCCGGCTAACCTTGGGTCAAGTGTCGGCATCAGCAAATGCGACACTAAAGAAGAATTGAAGGCTGCCTTTGAGGAAGCGTTCCAATATGACAGGCGGATCATTGTGGAAGAAGGCATCACTGCGCGAGAAATCGAGATCGGTGTCTTAGGCAATGATTATCCTGAGTGCTCAGTGGCAGGCGAAGTAGTGCCGAAGGATGTTAGATTCTACGACTATAAAGCGAAGTACGAAGATGGTACGACAGCTATGGTCATCCCGGCCGAAATGAGCGGAGAGACGTATGAAGAACTGAAAAAGCTTGCTGTCGCTGCATTCCAGTCTTTGGATTGTTCCGGTCTTGTTCGCGCGGATTTCTTCTTGACGCAGGAAGGGCAATTATACATCAATGAAGTGAATACGATGCCAGGGTTTACCCCATACAGCATGTTCCCGCTTCTTTGGAAGCATACCGGCGTCGAGTATCCTGAACTAATCGAGAAGCTGGTTGCGCTCGGAATGGAACGATACGAAGAGAAACAGCAAATCAAACATACATTTTAATGGAGCAGAAGTATCGATCATGATCTATTACTTCTGCTTTGTTTTACTATTAAAAAGGAAAGCATATTAAAAATGGCATTACATAAACAATGGGAGGATCAGAATGATTAATCGCACAGTAGGACAAATTGCCGCAATATTGGGTATCGACTGTAAGGAACATCAGGATGTTGCGATTTCAGGCGTGACAATCGATTCCCGGAAAGTGAATCCTGGCAATCTCTTTGTTCCTTTTAAAGGGGAGAATGCCGATGGGCATATATACGTGGAGAAGGCCATTGCAAAAGGGGCGGCAGCAGCCCTGTGGCAAAAAGATGTGCCGAATCCGCCGGAGGGCCTGCCTCTTCTGTTCGTCGAGGATAACCTGAAAGCACTGCAAACTTTGGCGGAAGCATACTTGCAAAGCACAAACGCAAAAGTGGTCGGAATTACGGGCAGCAACGGAAAAACAACAACTAAGGATATGACGGCTTCAATCCTTTCGCAAAAATACAAAGTCCATAAGACGGAAGGGAACTATAACAATCATCTCGGACTTCCGCTGACAATCCTGGCAATGGAAGAAGATACAGAAGTGGCTGTATTGGAAATGGGCATGAGCGGCAAAGGCGAAATTGAATTGTTGTCCAGCCTGGCAAAGCCGGATATAGCCATTATCACGAATATAGGGGAGTCCCATCTGCTTGACCTCGGATCAAGGGAAGCGATAGCCGAAGCAAAGCTCGAAATCACAACTGGCCTCAAGGAAGAAGGGCTTATAATTTATCATGGGGATGAACCATTGCTTGTCGAGAAGCTTTCCGGCTCTAAATGGAGAACCAACTGCTTTGGAAGGGACCGGGACAATACGGCATACGCGTTGGAGATTACAGCTGCGAACGACCACACATCCTGCCGGCTGAATCTGTTTGAAGGGGAATTGGTGATTCCTGTGCTTGGGAACCACAATGTCCTGAATGCAATGGCAGCCATTCTTGCGGCGAAAGAACTGGGCGTCGGCTATGAGATGGTGAAAACAGGCCTTTCCGCTCTAAAATTAACAAATATGAGAATGGAAATGGTGGAAGGGGCACAAGGCGAGAAAATCATCAATGATGCATACAATGCCAGCCCTACCGCAATGAGGGCGGCAATCGACCTCATAGGCGCATTGAGCGGCTTCGGCCACAAGATCCTTGTCCTTGGGGATATGCTGGAACTGGGAACGAAAGAGATTCAATTCCATCAAATGATCGGGCAGTCAATCGATGCCGGATCGGTTGATAAATTGTTCACCTTCGGGAAGCTGGCGGCATATATTGCCGAAGAAGCAAAGGCCGGATTGGGCGAGCAGAATGTTTACGCGTTCCAGGATAAACAATTGCTTATTGAAGAACTTAAAAAGCATGTTCAGGCAAATGACCTGATTCTTGTGAAGGCATCAAGGGGTATGAAACTTGAAGAAGTGGTGACAGCCCTGCAAAAGAAGGCGGAAGCCAAAAATAGTTAATCGCTCTGCCTGTCCTTTGTTGGCCTGCCGTTAATCGCCGCAGCAGCAAAGCAGGCAAAGCGGTACAAGATGGCTGGCGGCTGAATGGCTTCCATCCATCTTTTTATTAGATGTTACATTGGCAATGAGATGCAGTTTAAAAAATGGGGCACCGAGGTACAGTAAGTCATAAAGAAATAATGGGGAATGCATGATGAAGAAAATAGGGTGCGTCTGTCTGCATGGATTCACTGGTGCTCCTTCGGAAGTGGAGCCGCTGGCCGACTATTTGCGTGACCGGACAGACTGGGTGATTTCTGTGCCAGTTTTGCCCGGGCACGGGGAAGATGCGGATTTGGGCAGTGTTGTTTATACAGATTGGGTAGAATGCGCAGAACAGGCCGTCAAAGAAATGGCGGCATGCTGTGATGAGGTGTATGTAGTCGGTTTTTCAATGGGGGGGATCCTTGCCTGCTATACAGCATCTGTCTTTCCTGTTAAGAAGCTGGTGCTTCTTAGTGCCGCAGCCAAATATATTAACGGAAAGCAGCTGGTCCGGGATATCGGGGGACTGGTGAAGGATTCTATTAAGGGAAGTGCCAAGGACAATGAGCTATACATGAGGTATAAAAATAAGATTGTTCAAACCCCTCTCAGGGCAGCGAGGGAATTCAGGGCCCTCGTTGCGGCAAATCGGGGGACATTCCGGAAAATCTCCATTCCTGTCTTTATTGCGCAGGGGGAATTGGATGCGATTGTACCCGTTAGCAGTGCCCGGTACCTGTACAATGCTATTCCGTCGCACGACAAACAGCTGTATATCGAAAAAAATGCCAAACATCTCATTTGCCATTGTGAGAATAACCTGGCCCTTTTTGAAGAAGTGGAGGCATTTCTGAATAGGGACCATCCGTCCGAGTAGAGAGGCTTTAGGCAAGTATACTTTTCGCCTGACTTGGATAATATGAAAATGGCAAATCTTCTTATGGTCCCAAGCCGGATTTTTGCATTAGGGCTGGAAAGATGGTATTATTTTTTTTGAGACATTTTTTGTTATTTGTAGTATAGTTATTATTTATGATGATTATTAGGATAATAATCATTAGGATGTCTTTTTGAAAAAGGGTTAGACTTACCTGTATTTTGAGAAAATTTTAGGCCATTATTGGTTTTTTATTGGTTAGCTCATTTAAAGCCTGCTATCCGTCCGGGATATTATATGATCCCGAGCATAAAGGCAGGGGATGCATCAAGATCCGACATATAATCGCTAACGTATCCTTATCGGCCAAAAAAAGGCTGATGGGTTTATAGAGTATAAACCATCATAAATTGATGTCTAGTTTTTCACCTGGCACGTTTTTAACATAAGCAATCCTCTTGCTCCGGACAGGAGTGTAAGTATCCGGGGAATCGCCTTATGTAATGGGCTGATCCTGCAAGGGAAATGCAGGCCCCTATGTCCGCGTGCACCTTTGTCTATATAGGGAGACAGGGGCCGGTGACGATTTTTCTTGAGATATATAAAGTTATTTTTCGATAAAAAAGGAGTTAGGAAAATTGACTTTGTTTAGTGAATTAGGACTGCAGAAGTCCACAATGCGTTCGGTAGAAAAAATGGGATTTGAAGAGGCTACGCCAATACAGGCAGAAACGATTCCGGTAGCCCTTCAAGGGAAAGATGTTATTGGCCAAGCCCAAACAGGAACTGGTAAAACAGCAGCATTCGGTATTCCATTGATGGAAAAGATTGATGTAAAAGCAGACCACGTGCAAGGAATCGTTATTGCACCGACCCGCGAACTTGCAATCCAGGTATCTGAAGAGCTATTTAAATTGGGGTACGGCAAACGCGTACGCGTCCTTGCAGTTTACGGAGGACAGGATATCGACCGCCAAATGCGCGCTCTTAAAAAGAAACCTCATATTATTGTAGGTACACCAGGACGTCTTCTTGACCACATCAACCGTAAGACAATCAAGTTGAACGAAGTGGAAACAGTAATCCTTGATGAAGCGGATGAAATGCTGAACATGGGATTCATTGAAGATATTGAATCCATTCTTTCCACAGTTCCGGAAGATCACCAAACATTATTGTTCTCTGCAACTATGCCGGCGCCAATCCGCAAAATTGCAGAACGATTCATGGAAGATCCGCATCACGTAAAAGTAAAAGCGAAAGAAATGACTGTTGACCGCATTCAGCAGTACTATGTGGAACTGAAAGAGAATGAGAAATTCGACGCGCTAACACGTTTGCTTGATATCCAAATGCCGGAGCTTGCTATCGTATTCGGACGCACAAAACGCCGTGTGGATGAATTGTCCACTGCGTTGAACCTTCGCGGTTATACCGCAGAAGGAATCCACGGCGACCTTAGCCAGGCAAAACGCTTGTCCGTCCTTAAGAAATTCAAGGAAGGCAGCATCGATGTGCTTGTAGCAACAGACGTAGCGGCCCGCGGATTGGATATCTCAGGTGTAACGCATGTATACAACTTCGATATTCCACAAGATCCTGAGAGCTATGTTCACCGTATCGGACGTACTGGCCGTGCAGGTAAAAACGGGATTGCTGTGTCATTCATCACATACCGTGAGAAATCCCAGTTGTTCCTGATTGAAAAAACAACGAATAAACGCATGGAGCGCCTTAAGACTCCTACAATCACAGAAGCGATTGAAGGCCAGCAAAAAGCTGTTTCCGAAAAAATCATCAATACGATTGAAAATGAAGACCTGTCCATCTATGTTCCGGCAGCTGAAGAATTGCTAGGAAAATACGATGCAACTACGCTTGTAGCAACAGTTCTTAAGCTAATGACAAAAGAGCCTGATGCAACACCGGTTAAATTGACAGGTGAAGCGCCGGTATTCAAGAAAGAAAGAAAATCTTTCTCCGGAAGTGGAAAACAACGCAATGGCCGTGCATACAACCGCAAAGACCAAGGCGGAAAACGCCGCAGCTATGACCGCAATCGCAGCAGCAGCAGCGACCGTCGCAGCGGTGGAAGAAGAGAGAAATCCAACTAATAAATATAGGAAAACGCACAGGAGATGATCCTGTGCGTTTTTTTATGGAAAAAAGGCAAAACTATAGCAAAGTAAGGAGGGAAGAGATATGACGACCTACCGATTCGGATACGTGGCTATGAGTGTTCATGTCAGCAATGCTTCGCCATCAAAAACAATGACATTTAAGCAATTTTCCGGAATAGCTGACAGAGAGGCGGCAATCGCAAAGCTTGAGCGGATTGCCCAACTGAACCTGAAAAATTGCCTGCGGCTTCTCCGCCATAACGCGGCTTACGGCATTCCTTTTTTTCGTTTTAGCTCAAAACTGATTCCGTTGGCCAACCATCCTGAGCTGTCCTCCTGGGACTACATTTCACCGTTGCAGGAACAACTCGCAGATATCGAGGACTTTTTGAAGGAGCATCCGTGGATGCGCGTTGATTTTCACCCGGATCATTTTGTTCTGCTGAATTCAAAAGATAAAGATCTCTTCAAGATGTCCCTGAAGGTCCTTCAGATGCATTATAAGCTCTTGCGGGGAATGGGGGTTGCTCCGATTCATCGCTGCGTGCTCCATGTGGGAGGGGAATACGAGGATAAGGAAATGGCATTGGAGCAATTCATCCACAATTGGGGCCTGGTGCCGGAACATATCCAGCATATGATAATCCTTGAAAATGACGATACTTCCTTCACAGTCAGCGATACGCTGTATTTATGCGAGAAGCTGGATATTCCCCTTGTTTTTGATTATCACCACCACTTGGCCAATCATAATGAAGATGCCGGGCTAAGCGATGAATGGCTTAGGGTAGTGGAGACGTGGAAGCATTCGCCTCTTCCTGTAAAAATGCATATGTCCAGTCCGAGGCCGGGTAATAACTTCAGGGCACATGCTGATTATGTGGATGTTGATATGCTTTTTGATTTCATTCGTCTATCCGCAGGGACGGCGGGGCAAATAG
>CAKQBC010000109.1 GCA_934215995.1 uncultured Bacillus sp.
GGCGAACTCCATACAAAAAAAGGCAATAAACAGGCAGAGCCCTGCCCAAACCGGGGCAACCCGTATATGGATTCCCGCAATCGACAGTTGGGCCAGGAACAGAGCCGTATTCACAGCCGCACCGGGCGAGGCAATGGAATCCGGCGTTATGCGGTATACGGCATATGCAAGAATGCAGGATAGGGCAGCAGCAATAAAGATGGATGCGCCCCCTGCAGGGAGTAAGGCATATATATGCACAGCCGCCAAAAGCCAGATTGATCCCCTATACAATTTTTCACTCAACACGTTCACCTGCTTAAAAATAATGTTTTTGCAAAAAGTCCACTTTTTCCTTTGTAATCATCGCCTTTTCCTCTATCCCATCGAATGCCACCATATAGGAGTTCTTCGCATACAAGGAGAAATGTTTGACAAAGTGGATGTTGATGATGAAAGAACGATGGGACCTGAGAAAATCCCTTTCCCGCAGCTCACCCTCCAATTCATTCAGCGTCAGATATGTTTTTATGATGCCGGATGTTGTATAAATGGCTGTTGACCGGCCTGATCTTTCGATAAAGATGATGTCCTTTTTTTGGACGATATGTATTTCATTTTTTTGCTTTAGGTACAGGCGGCCGGCAATTTCGGCCGACTTCGTCTTCTCGATCAGCCTTTCGACCGATAATACAAGCCGGTCCTTCGTATAAGGCTTCATTATGTAATCATGAACATTCAGTTCAAAGGCGTGCACGGCATATCCGCTGTTTGCCGTCACGAAAATAACAGCAATGTTTAAAGCATGTGAATGAATGATATCAGCCAGCTCATAACCAGATAAATCAGGCATCTCGATATCCGCAATCAACAGATCGATCGTTTGCTTTTTGATATGCTCATACGCCTCGGAAGCTGATTGGGTTGAAAAAACAATTTCTATATCAGGAAGGGAGCCAACGATTCCGGTGACTTTATCCAAATCAATCATTCTGTCATCCACAAGTCCCACTTTCATCCTTTTCGCCTCTCTAACAGAATAATGTAATCATTTCGTCTATTTTACCACCAAAAGATGCCATTTTGTTCTTTTTGCGACATTAAATGGAACATTCGCGACATACTTGCAGATTTCCTTTCCCCCGGGGGATATGATGGATTCAACAAAACAAATGAAAGAGGGTCGTCTCTCATGATCGAAATCAACGGGGTCAGTAAGCAATTCAAGGATAAAAAAACATACGTAACCGCATTGAAGCATATTTCATTCACAGTCGGAAAAGGAGAAACCGTCGGCTTGCTAGGGGAAAATGGGGCCGGAAAAACAACCTTATTGAGAACAATCGCCACGCTTCTGGCACCGACTGAAGGAACCGTCAAAGTCGCCGGTTTCCAGACAACAAAAGAACCGGAAATGATCAAAAAGCAAATCGGCGTCCTGTTCGGCGGAGAAACCGGGCTGTACAACAGGCTGACAGCAGAAGAAAACCTGGCATATTTCGCTGCTTTATACGGGTTGAGCAAGCACCAGACAAAAGTCCGCATCGATGACCTTTCAAGAATGTTTGGAATGCGCGATTATCTCGATCGAAAGGTAGAAGGTTTTTCGAAAGGGATGCGGCAGAAAGTAGCGATTGCCCGCACCCTTATCCATGATCCTGACATTATCCTATTCGACGAACCGACAACCGGCCTGGATATTACTTCATCCAATGTCTTCCGCCAGCTGGTCCATCAATTGAAAAGAGAAGGAAAAACGATTATTTTTTCAAGCCATATCATGGAAGAGGTTGCCATGCTGTGCGACAGCGTCGCAATGATGCATAAAGGCGAATTGATTTTCCACGGGGATTTGCAGGAATTATACAGGCAGGAAAGCAGCGAAGACCTGAATTATATTTTTATGAGCAAATTGGTTAGAGGGGGCACTAAGCATGTTTCTTAATATATACAAAAAAGAGATGAAAGATTGCTTCAGAGACAGACGTACGTTATTCCTGACGGTATTCCTCCCGGTCCTGATGATGACCGGCCTGATCTTTTTCTATGAAAACCTGGGGTTCCAAGCAGAGGAAGATTCCTATACACTGGCTGTCCATTCATCATTCTCTTCCGAAGAGAAAGCGATATTCTCCGCTTACGACAACATTGAATTCAACTTGGCCGATGATCCTGAAGCCGCTTTTGCCGAGGGCGAGGCAGATGCCGCCCTATTGCTTGATGATCAGTTCACATCCCGTATCGCAGAAGGATCAGAAGCGACCGTCACGATTCTTGGGGATTCATTCAGCCAAAATTCCTCTTCTGCCATGAATATCGCATCCGCAGCGCTCGCCGCCTATGAAAAGGAAGTTGTTACAGAAAGGCTCGAGCAGCAAGGAACAGACCCATCCATTGTCCAGCCTTTCACAGTTGAATTGAAAGAAACGACAGAAGACAATGTATCGGCTAATCTGCTGGCCATTTTGGTACCGCTGATTCTTGTGTTATCAATCACCATTGGATCCGGCCCGGCCGCACTGGATCTATTCGCCGGGGAAAAAGAAAAGAAAACGATGGAAGCCTTGCTGATGACTCCGGTCAAAAGGTCGACCCTTCTATTCTCCAAATGGCTGACCATCACAACAATCGGGGCTTTGATCGGCATCATTGCACTGGCAGTCATGACAATCGAAATCACATTTTTCACCGAAAACCTAAAAGGTGCCCTATCATTGGATGAGAACGGCATACCGATGCTTACAACCGCTGTTCTGATTTCAATCGTGTTCTCCATGTTCAACGCTGCCGTTCTGATGCTGACCAGCATAATGGGCAAAACAATCAAGGAATCGCAAAGTTATACATCACCGATTTCTATGCTGTTCATGTTGCCTCTCTTTGCGATTACATCTTTAGGGGTAAATGAATTTACATTTAAACACTTTGCCATTCCGATTTTGAACCTATTCACGCTTCTGAAAGAATTGCTGTTCGGCATTGTCGTCGCAGAACATATCCTTCTCACTTTGGGAAGCAACCTTATCTGTGTAGTCATCGTCTTTATCATCTGCCGGATCATGTTCATGAAAGATAAATGGGTAATCCATTAAACAACGTATGATTCACGGCTATGTTTGGTTTATAGCCGAAAGGGTAAAAAACCAGCATACCGAAAGAAGGAGGTTCTTTGGGATATGTCAAACAAGGAAACAAAAGCAAAAGCAGCAGATTCTAAGGAACAGGCAAAGAAAAAAGAACACAGGAAAGATATTGATGCACAAAGGGATCCGGATAAAAACGACCCTCCGACAAAAAAATAGGACACAAAAGAAGGCTTGCCCTGGGGCAAGCCTTCTTTCATTTTAAACATATGCAGGCAAACGATAAATCAAAAATCTCTCATTTGTATCCGTGTCATAATCGCTCAGAAAAATTTCTTCTTCTAGCCCGAAGGCTGTCTGATCCTCAAGGAAATACATGTAGTCATCCGATCCATAGTAAAGGATCAATTCAATGTCCCTTGGATGCTGTTCTGCCGAAAGAAGAATATTATTAACGACCTTCATGAAAATCTGCACCGAAAAGGGATTGAAAAAGTAAAATCGATTATCCTCAGGCTTAATCACGTATTCCTGGGCTAAACCTTGCTGAAAATGGATTCTCTCTCCCCTGCCCGGATTCTCATCAAGATACATATCTTTGTTCCTGACGGCATCAGCGTAGAAATCCCCGTCCATTTCCACACCAAGCACATGCGCCCCGAAGCGCTTGTGGATATAGAAATTCAGGCGCCCTTTCCCGCAGCCGAAATCAACCACGTGATCATCGGCACTGAGCGGCCTCCGGTCAAACAGAACCTCCAATGCCTCATAAGGCGTCGGCTCATAGCGATGGTAATGGAACGATTTATGGAAGCCGTCCTGCTGTTTCACTGTCTCTATGTTCAACAATCTATCATATTGTTCCTCTGTCATTTAACTACTCCCGGCACATTTAGTCTAAGTGAGGCATCCATTATACCATACTGCCTATCCACCGGGCGCCGCCTACTCAGCCTTCATATATTTTTTCAGATCATCCCGCACGCTCCGGTTGGCGAGCTTCACATCCGAACGGTAGGCAGCCCGGCAGATGATATGCCCAGCCACCGGTGCAGTCAGGAATACAAAAAAGATTCCGAGCAGCAACCGGATGCTTACATACCCTTCATCAATCCAGAAAAACATGAAGGCTCCAAGGAGGATGAACATGACACCAAGGGTCGTGCTCTTCGAGGCAGCATGGGAACGCGTATACACATCCGGCAGGCGGACAAGGCCCAAGGCGCTTAAAAAAGTCAGGATCGTGCCAGACAGAATGCAAATGGCCGCAATCCATTCACTGATCATTTCCACGTTCAATGACAACACCTCTTTCTATGAATCTCGCAAAAGCGATCGTCCCGATAAACGACAGGATGCCAAGCAGCAAAATGATATCCAGGTACGCATGCGTCCTGAGCAACACGGAAAGAATTGCCACCCCGGAGATCAGATGGATTCCGACGGAGTCCAGCGCCATTACCCGGTCAGGCATAGAAGGCCCCTTGAATAAGCGGTATATAGCAATCAAAACCGACAGGCTCAGAAGGAACAAGGCAGCAATCAGTGCATATTCGAACATTAACCTGTCACCTCCTTAATCGCCTTCTCAAAGACGTTCTTCGCCTTGATGATTGACCTCTTTGATTCTTCCATATCCATCGCATGGATGAAAAATGTTTTCTTGTCAGGGGAAATTTCAATGACCACCGAACCCGGTGTCAGTGATAAAAGCAATGCCAGGATCGGGATTTCCCATTCACCCTGCAGGCTGGTTTTGAGGGCAAATATCCCTGGTTTGACATCGATTTTGCTTTTCGTCACCTGCTTCAGTACAAGGATGGTTGAGGAAACAAGTTCCCTTAAGAAGACATACAGCAGTTTCAAAAGCGATAGGACCTTCCCCAAATAAAAGGACTCGGCGAAAAAACGGCGCACGGAGAAAAGAATAACGATTCCGACCAAGTACCCGGCAAAGAATGATGGAAAACTCCATTTATCCTGCAAAAGCATCCATAAGAATCCAATGAATATATTCAGCAAGATCTGAACGGCCAAAGCAATCACCCCTTATCATTAATTATTTCGCAATGGAAAGACGGTTATTTTTTCAAAACGGCATCTATATAAAGCTGTGGATCGAGTAAACTTTCTGCAGCGATATTGATATACGCCTGGATCGTCTCCGCCCCAAGCCCGAGGAAGACGGTCATCATTGCCATTAAAGCAATCGGGATAATGACTCCCTTCGTCGACCCTTTTTCCATCTCTTCACTCAGATTCGTTTCACCCCAGAAAGCATTCATGAAAATCTTCATGACGGAGTACAAGACAAGAAGGCTGGAAATAAGCCCCACGGCCCCAAGCCAATACATATCCGCTTCGAACGTCCCTTTCGTGATCAGCACTTTTCCGAGAAATCCGCTTAATGGCGGTATTCCGGCCAATGATAAGCAAGCAATGAAGAACACCCATCCAAGGTATGGATGTGTACGGATCAGCCCGCTGATTTCCTTCAGTTTTCCGGTTCCGGTCAAATAAATGACGGTTCCGCCGGCGAGGAAAATCAATCCTTTGATATTGATGTCGTGTATCAGGTAAAAAACTGACCCTGTGATGCCGTCCAGCGTAAACGCGGCAAGGCCTGCTATGATAAGGCCGACCGACACGATGACGTTATAGGTCAGGATTCCTTGGATGTCCCATCGGGAAACAGCGCCGATTGCGCCAAGCAGCATCGTAGCCGCCCCGAGAATGCCGAGAAGCTGATGCGTGATTTCCGGCTGATGGTAAAAAATCAACGTGAACATACGGAAAATCGCATAAATCCCCACCTTGGTAAGCAACGCTGAAAAAATGGCCGCAACGGCAGTCGATGGCACACTGTAAGACCCAGGAAGCCAGTAGAACAAAAGCAGCCCGGCTTTAAGGCTGAATACCATCATCAGAAGGATGGCGACCGTAGTCAAAAGCCCGTCTTGCCCGATTTCAGACACACGCACTGATAAATCGGCCATATTCAGCGTTCCTGTGACGGCATATAAATAGGCAACCGCCACAAGAAAGAAAAAGGAAGACATGACATTTATGAGAATATATTTAATCGATTCCCTAAGCTGCTTCTTTTCTCCCCCAAGCGTTATAAGCGCATATGAAGACATGAGCATTAGCTCAAAGCATACAAACAAATTGAAGATGTCCCCGGTCAAAAATGAACCGTTCACCCCGCTTATCAAAAACATGAAAAACGGATAAACGAAATTCTTTTCCTTCTGCTCCCCTATCGTCCGGAAGGCATAAAGCAAACAGCAAAAGCTGACGAATGCGGTCATGATCAATAGGACCGCAGCAAACATATCGGAAACAAGGCTTATTCCATACGGGGCTTTCCATCCCCCTAATTGAAGCGCCTGGATTCCGTCCGTTTTCACTGTCTGCGCAAGCATGACAGCTACGGAGCCTGTAAGCAAAATCGCCAACAGCGCAATTATTTTTTGGAAATTAATGCGTTTCCTGAACACAACCATGACAAGCCCTGTGACAAGCGGTACGATGACCGGCAGAATGAGCAGATTATTCATCGTCATTCCCCCTTAATTGCTCCATATCGTCAGTCCCCAGCACCCGGTAGCTGCGATACGCCAACACAAGAAACAATCCCGTAACGGCAAAGTTAATGACAATCGCAGTCAGGACAAGAGCCTGCGGCAAACCATCCGTAAAGGAAACGTTGCCGATATCCAATAACGGGGGCCCGCCGGTCTTCAATCCTCCCATTGTCAGAATGAGCAGATTCACAGCATGGCCGATTACCGATGTCCCAAGGATGATGCGGAGCAGGCTTTTGGATAAGACCATATAGGTCCCTATTGAGAAAAAAACACCAATTAATACAGACATAATTGTTTCCATAGTTATCGATCCTCACTTATGCTAAGGATTATCGTAATGGTCGAACCGATCACCGCAAGGGCCACACCCAGGTCAAAAATGAGCGCGGTCGCCAGCTCCACTTTCCCAAGGACAGGAAAAGTGAAATAACCGTAGGTCTGGGACAAGAATGGAACACCGAATAGAAATGAACCCATACCGGTCAGGACAGCAATCAGGACTCCGACGGCCGCAACAGTCTTGAAGTCGACCGGTATCAGTTTCCTGACCGTATCAGTGCCGTGGGTCAAATACATAAGGACAATCGCACTGGCTATTCCAAGTCCCCCGATGAACCCGCCTCCCGGGTGATGATGACCCCCGAAGAATAAGTTGATGGAAAAGGTAAGGATAATCAGAACGGCAATTTTGGAGACGGCATTCAATAAACTGTCATTCGGTTTCATTTTTAGCCCGCCCCTTCCTTTTGACGTTGATCAAAGTAAATACCGCAAGCCCCGCAATGCAAAGGACCGCAATTTCGAGCATTGTGTCAAAGCCCCTGAAATCAACAAGCGTGGCATTGACGATGTTCTTTGCCCCTGCAAGGACATAGGAATCCTCGAAAAACACCGATATTTTATCGATCGCCCTCGACCCATTGGCAGAAAG